>JAYEHL010000066.1:0-3680 GCA_034659515.1 Chloroflexota bacterium
CAAGATCGAGCTGCCCCATACCATCGACGAGATGATCGCGCTCACAGTCGAGCTGGCGCAACGTTGCGGTTTCCGCGAGGATACCTATTTCCGCCCCGTCGCCTATAAAAGCTCGGAGCAGGTCGGCGTCAGGCTGCACAACCTCGATGCGGACCTCCTCATGTTCGCCACGCCCTTCGGTGCCTATCTGGATATCGAAAAAGGCGCGAAGTGCTGCATCTCTTCCTGGCGGCGCATCGACAGCGATATGATCCCCGTTCGCGCCAAGATAAACGGCATCTACGTCAACAGCGCCCTGGCCAAGACCGAGGCATGGGAGAAGGGGTTCGATGAGGCCATTTTCCTTACCATCGATGGCCACGTCTGCGAGGGCAGCGGCGAGAACATCTTCATCATGATCGGCGGCAAGCTGGTGACGCCACCGGCCTCGGACAGCATCCTTATAGGCATCACGCGCGATACGGCGATGACGCTGGCGAAGCAGGAGCTGGGCATCGATACCGTCGAACGCTCGCTCGATCCCGAGGAGTTGTATACCGCGGATGAATGTTTCATGACCGGCACCGCGGCGCACCTCACTCCGATAGTTGAGATCGACGGGCATAAGATAGGCGGCGGCTCCGTCGGCGAGGTCACCGCGAAGCTCCAGCGGCTGTATTTCGATGTGATCCTCGGCAGGAACGAGAAGTACATCGACTGGTGCACCCCCGCCTACGATGTCGTGAAAGCGTAGCTACCTCCTTAAAATAAGCGACAAACCCCTTGACAGATAGTTTTACGACCGATTATAATTAATTCAGTTAACTATTTAGATAGTTAATAATTAAAAAAGTAAATGATATCGGATGGGGTGGTCAGGCATGAGGGACAGCGTTCTGGACAGCATAGTGGAGAATATATTTATTGTGCTCCCGCTGTTTCGTCGCAGCTTCCGCGACATGGACCTCGATTCGGTGGCCGACGGGATATCGCACCCCCATCTGATGGTGCTCAAGATGCTGGAGGAACACGAGAAGCTGTCCTTGTCCGCCATCGGCGACAGGCAGTTCATCTCCCGGCCGCAGATGACCCACATCGTCGATAGGCTAGTGAGCCTCGGCATGGTGGAGCGTACGGCGGATGCGATCGACCGCAGGGTGACCAACGTGACGCTGACCGATAGGGGCAGGCAGGTCATTCAGGATTGCGATGAATTCATCAAGAAGAGCATGAAGGAATGGTTGTCCGCCCTATCGGATGGAGATATCGAGGAGATGTCGGCTGCGCTGAGCAAGCTGGCGGAGATAGGTTCAAAGCTGAAATAAAGCGGTGTGAGATGAAGAACATCATTGAAGTGAAACACCTGTACAAGAAGTTCGGCCGATTTACGGCGGTGAACGATGTGAATTTCGAGGTGCGCGAGGGGGAGATATTCGGTTTCCTGGGGCCCAACGGCGCGGGCAAAACCACCACCATCAACATACTGTGCACGTTGATGCGCCCCACTAAGGGAAGGGTAATCCTCAATGGGTTCGATGTCGTTAAAAAACCCAACGAGGTGCGCAAGTCCGTCGGCTTGGTGTTTCAGGACCCGAGCCTCGATCTAAAGCTCACCGCGATGCAGAACCTTCAGTTCCACGCCAGCGTCTACGATGTTCCGCGGGACGTGGCGAAAAGGCGTATCAAGAAGGTGCTGGACATGGTGGAGCTGTGGGACCGCCGCAAGGATACGGTACAGACCTACTCCGGCGGCATGCGGCGCCGCCTCGAGATCGCGCGCGGGCTGCTGCACTTCCCCAGGGTGCTGTTCCTCGATGAGCCCACGCTCGGCCTCGATCCGCAGACGCGCTCTCATATCTGGGACTACATTCTCGAACTGAGGAAACGGCTCAACATCACCGTTTTCCTCACCACGCACTACATGGACGAGGCCAACGTGGCCGACCGCATCGCCATCATCGATCACGGCAAGATAGTTGCGCTGGACACGCCCGATAACCTTAAACGGATGGTCGGCGGCGATGTCATCACGATGAAGACCGACAATATCGAAGCGGCTGCTGTGGAAATTCGCGAGAAATACGGGATCGAGGCGCATCAAGTTAGCGACGGCATATCCTTTGAAGTGCAGAACGGTGAGGAGTTCATCCCCACCTTGGTGCGCGATTTCAAGAGCGGGCTGCAGGGCATCAGCCTGCACCGCCCCACCCTCGAGGATGTGTTCTTGAAGCTGACAGGCCGCGAGATACGCGAGGAGGCCGGAGGGGAGGGGGTCATGATGAAGCAGTTCGCCATGCGGCAGGCCAGAGGAGGTAAAGGATTCCATTGAATACTTTTAAAACCAACCTCAGAGGCGTGTACACCATCTGGTATCGCGATATACTCCGGTTCTGGAGGGATAAGGCCAGGCTTTTCAGCAGCTTCGCCATGCCAGTCCTGTACCTGGTCATCTTTGGCACCGGCATAGCCTCCGCTTTCAGCGCTGGGGAGTTCGACTATATAAGTTTTATGTACCCTGGCATTATCGGCATGGTGGTTATTATAAGCGCTATGTTTTCCGGTATGACCGTTGTATTCGACCGCGAGTTCGGCTTCCTCAAAGAGGTGCTGGTGGCTCCCATAAGCCGCACCTCGGTGGTCATAGGCAAGGTGCTGGGCGGCGCCACCATCGCAACGATTCAAGGTTTAGTGATGCTGGTCTTCATCCCTTTCGCCGATGTAAGCATCACGGTGGGCGGCGGCTTTATGCTGGTAGCGCTTATGTTCATGGTCGCCCTGGCGATTACCTCAATGGGATTATTCATAGCTTCGCGTATAAGGAGCATGGAGGCCTTCCAGGCGATGATGCAGCTGCTTATGTTCCCTCTGGTATTCATCTCTCCGGTGATGTTCCCTGTCGAAACCCTGCCCTCGTGGCTGGGGATTCTTGTCAAGCTCAATCCCGTATCCTACGGGGTTGACGCAATGCGCCAGGCGGTTTTGGGGGCGGATGCTTCGGCTATGTTCGGGATAGAGCTGTTCGGCTATCGCATGCCCGTTATCCTCGATGCGGCGGTAGTTGTTGCCTTCGGGCTCATCATGGGTGCGCTGGCTATCCGCTCATTCCGCGTACAGGAATAAACAATCTATCGATAATACTAAATGCGATTGAAAACTCGAAAATATGAATAATCGTAATAACGCTGTTAAAACCGGCCATCGCGATATGCCGAAACGACAGGTGGTGCTGACGATGACCGGCGTCATGCTGGCGATGTTCCTCGCCTCGCTGGACCAGACTATCGTCGGCACGGCGATGCCGCGCATCATCACCGACCTCGGCGGCTTCTCACAATATACGTGGGTGGTAACCGCCTACATGATCGCCGCCACCGTTACCGTGCTTATCGCCGGCAAGCTGAGCGATATGTACGGGCGCAAGTGGTTCCTCGTCGGCGGCATCGCGATTTTCCTGGTGGGCTCGGCGCTGTGCGGCATAAGCCAGAACATGGCTCAGCTCATCGGCTTTCGCGCGTTTCAGGGCATCGGCGCGGGAGCCATCATGGGGCTGGCGTTCATCACTATCGGCGACCTGTTTCCGCCATCCGAGCGCGGCAAATATGCAGGATTCATGTCGGCGGTATTCGGCATCTCGTCCGTTATCGGGCCGACGCTCGGTGGCTTCATCACCGATAACCTGTCGTGGAACTGGGTGTTCTATA
>JAYEHL010000067.1:0-3675 GCA_034659515.1 Chloroflexota bacterium
TTCGGACACATATGGCAGGAGTGTATCTTGTGATATAGTTCATTCATCTGATTGATGTCAGAATTGAATAACATCTTAATCATCCCGCTCCGGTTTATCGCAGCATAACCCTCATTGATTACCCCCCACCAACTCATACTGGGTCATAGTTTATATCCGGCTGCGAGCGGTGTCAAACTTGGGCGGTGCCGGGCTATCACTTGCCATCGAATCGTATTTAAACTACAATCCACATAGGTTCAAAACCGTCGAGACCAAACGGACTGGAGTAATTGACTGTGCAGATAAAATTAGGATTCTACGGAGCAGCGCGAAACGTAACCGGATCGCGGTTTTTTGTCGAGTTCGGCGGCATCAAGATGTTGGTCGACTGCGGCCTGTATCAGGAGAGGCATTACAGGGAGCGGAACTGGGATCCGTCCCCTATACCGGCGAGGACGCTGGACGCCGTGCTGCTGACCCACGCCCACATCGACCACTGCGGCCTCATTCCCAAGCTGGTGAAAGAAGGCTTTCGCGGCCGCATATACTGCACAGACGCCACCGCCGATATCGTCAGGATCATGCTGCTCGATGCGGCGCGGCTACAGGAAGAGGACGCCGCGTTCAAAAAGAAGAGGCATAGGAGAGAGGGCAGAAAAGGGCCCTATCCCGAGGTGCCGCTGTACACGGTGGATGATGCGAAGGACAGCTTCCCGCTTCTCTCCCCCGTCCGTTACGGGGAAAGGGTCCGTGTGGGCGGGGGCATCGATGCCGTCTTCCACGATGCGGGCCACGTCCTCGGCTCCTCCATGCTGACGGTCGATTTCAGCGACAACGGCGATACCAGGCGCGTGCTGTTCTCCGGCGACGTTGGCCGTCACAACAGGCCGATACTGAGGGACCCGTCGGTCTTCGATGAGGCCGACTACGTGCTCATCGAGTCAACCTACGGTGACAGGCTGCACGATGATTCGGGAAGGATCGGAGATGAGCTGGCCGAGGTGATCAATTCTACGGTGGAAGCCGGCGGCAACCTCGTCGTCCCCAGTTTCGCCCTGGAGCGGTCGCAGGAGATACTTTACTTCATGAACGAGCTGCTGGGCGAGGATCGCATTCCGCACATACTGGTTTTCTTCGACAGCCCGATGGCGTTGAGCATCACCGAGGTGTTCGAGCGACACCCGGAGTTGTTCGATAAAGAGGCGCTGGCGCTCATACGCAAAGGCGATTCGCCGTTCGAGTTCCCCGGCTTGACTAAGACGAGGATGGTGGCCGAATCGAAGGCGATCAACCGTATCAAGGGGAGCGCCATGATCATCGCCGGGTCCGGCATGTGCAGCGGCGGCAGGGTCAAGCACCATCTGGCGAGCAACATATCGAGGCCGGAGAGCACAGTGCTGTTCGTCGGTTACCAGGCCGTTGGCACGCTTGGGAGGCAGATCGTCGACGGCGCGGAGGAGGTTCGCATACTGGGGCAGAAGCACCCGGTGAGGGCCAGAGTGGCACAGATACAGGGCTTCTCGGCGCACGCGGATCGGGACGAGCTGTTCCGCTGGATTTCGGCATTGAAGAACCCGCCGCGCGGGGTATTCGTAGTTCACGGCGAGGAGGAGTCATCCAAAAAATTCGCCGGTTTTCTGACGGATAATCTCGGCTGGAACGTCTCGGTGCCGGAGTACCGGGATGAAGTCATACTGGACTAGCGATCGGGCATGATGCGGCTCTTTACCGTATTGTAAAGCGATCAATCTCCTTAAGATCGAAAAACCGCCCTCGAATATAAGGAAGGTCGAATTGCTAGTAACTTGCCAGCGCCTTTCTGGCCATCAATTCCTGCTTCAGGTACCAGTTCTGAACCGTCTCGGCCACCTCTTTCGGGTCGTCGCTGACCCGGAGCAGATTGAAATCATCTTCGCTTATCAGGCGCTTGCATAAAACGACGTCCTTGATCCAATCGAGGAACCCCCCCCAGAATTTGGAGTCGAACAGGACTACGGGGAAAGGCCTTATCTTCTGTGTTTGCATCAGCGTCAGTATCTCCGTAAGCTCATCTAGCGTTCCCAGCCCGCCGGGCATTATGACGAAGGCGGTGGCGTATTTGACCAGCATCACCTTGCGCACGAAAAAGTGATGGAACAGCAGGCTTTTTGTGACGTATTCGTTGGCGACCTGCTCCTCCGGCAGCCGGATGTTCAGCCCGATGGACATTACGCCGGCCCTGGCGGCGCCTTTGTTGGCGGCCTCCATGACGCCGGGGCCGCCGCCGGTGATTATGTTGAAGCCCATCATGCCAAGGCGGTAGGCTATGTCATCCGTCGAGCTGTAGGTCTCGTCTGCGGCGGTGATGCGGGCCGAGCCGTATATGCTCACCGCCGGTTCCACACCCGTTAGCATGTCGAATCCCTCTACCAGCTCCCCCATTATGCGGAACAAGCGCCATGATTCCTCTTTGGCCATGTCGTTGATTTCATATCTGTTCGTCATACAGTATCTCCTCCGGGGTTTGTAAGATTGTACCATATTTGGCAAGAGGGCAGGCAATCGAACAATTTCTATAAATGCCTCAAATGTCATATAATCGAATTGGTTGTTTTGAGCCCCTGCGACTAGTCCATCGAAAGGGACAAACCTCCGGTAGCGGTGCTAAAACTAATACATGTGGAGATAGGATAGTAGTGGAGTCCATTATCTACGGCCCGGTTCCGTCCAGGCGGCTGGGACACAGCCTGGGAATAAATAACATACCTCCCAAGGTATGTAGCTATTCCTGCGTCTATTGCCAGCTGGGAAGGACCATGAAGATACAGGTTGAGCGGGGGGCCTTCTATGAGCCGGATGAGATAGCTCGGACCGTTAAGGGAAAGATCGAGCGGGTCAGGAAAAAGGGTGAACCGATAGATTACCTGGCCTTTGTCCCCGACGGGGAGCCCACCTTGGATGCCAATCTGGGCAGCGAGATCGAACTCCTGAAGTCTTCGGGCATTAAAATTGCCGTCATCACCAATGCTTCCCTCATTTGGCGTGAGGATGTCAGGAGCGATCTCCAAAAGGCCGACTGGGTATCACTTAAAGTAGATGCGGCGGAGGCAGAGACCTGGCGGCGAATTGACCGGCCGCAGAAATCGCTGAGGCTCAATGAAATCCTGGACGGCATGCTCGCGTTCAGGGATATTTTTAATGGCGAGCTGACAACCGAAACCATGTTCACTCAAGGCATTAACGATGATAGGAAAGAGATCGAGAGGATAGCCGGCTTCCTGGCCGAGCTGAAACCGGCCAAGTCTTATCTGGCCGTTCCCATAAGACCTCCGGCGAACAAGGCGATTAGTGCAGCCGGTGAAGAAACAATCAATATGGCATACCAGGTTTTCACGGAGAGGCTAAGCAATGTAGAATGCTTAACCGGCTATGAGGGAAACGCCTTTGCGTTCACCGGCAACGTTGAGGATGACCTGCTCAGCATCACTTCGGTTCATCCGATGAGGGAAGATGCTGTCCTGGAATTTCTGAAAAAGGCTGATGCTGACTGGGATATCGTCGAGCAACTGCTAAAAGACAGCAGGCTCGTTGAACTGGAATATGAGGGAAGAAAGTTTTACCTGAGGGACTTGTCCCGTCAATTGGGTCGCTCGACGTAGCAGAGAGTCGCCGTCGATAGATATGGAACCGTAGGGACACGGCGCGCCGTGTCCG
>JAYEHL010000068.1:0-3663 GCA_034659515.1 Chloroflexota bacterium
GAGTGGACATGATGAAGTATAGGACTAGAATGATACTACAATGTCAAGTGCGGGAACTACAACGAGCCGCTGGATAAGAAGGCGGCGGCGGTTATTTTGGAGGGGCTGGTGGGTGGTCGTTGAATGTCATCATCCGGCTCGACCGGATGATCCAGATATTAGGGCGAATGGCCATTCGCCCCTACACGATGATTAATATTTATCCTTCCCATACGATGAGCGGCGCTCGCGCAGCAGGTGCACGCAATGAGCATTCAGGCTCTCACCCTCGCGCAGAGCCTCTATGGTTAAAGCCTTGTGCATGTCCTCGCCGACACGAAGAACGAATTTACCGGAGTATTTCTTGCCCGCCGTGGCCGCTGGCAGCGGCTCTCCGTCATCCTGATAGATTTTAATCCACTCCTCCACCGCCCGGCACAGCTCCTTGTAAACCTCGGCCTCATCTTCGCTGTGCACTCCGCCCAGCATGAGGCCGGGGCATGTGCCGATATAACACTTGTCTTCCTCCGACCACTCGACAATCTTTAAATAGCGATCACTTGGTTTCATGTTGTCGCTCCGATTTTCTGTGAATGGTAGTATAGTACTACTTTAGTATCATGATGACAAGTGCGGCAACTACAACGAGCCGCTGGATAAAAGGGCGGCGGTGGTTATTTTAGAGGGGTTGGTGGATTAATCTCTTACGACTTTAATTCTTAATCAAAATACATGGGAGCCGGTGTTACAAAGTTTACCTGATGAGGGAAAGGAGGGTTCTCTTTCGCCAATCCCATAGCAAGTTTTATGCCATCAAAACAGAGTGTAATTGCTGTATATTTAAGTTCAGTAATCTCAAGCAAGACATCTGCGGTTATGGTTTTATTGCCGTGGGCTACTATAGCATTCCTTGCCTTCCAAATTTTTTCAAATTGATTTTCTGGCGTGCCAAGTTTGTTAACAACCAGTTCGTGTACTAGTGCAGTTATTCCTGGTTTAACTGGTTCAATCTCTGCTCTACATTTCGGACAGTATTTTACATCAGCAGGGAGTTTAATAAGCTCTCTTGCAATACATTGGAGACAGACCATAAGTGAGGCGTATGTTTCTAGGGAGTCTCTATTAGCTAATCCTCGTCTGAGCCAAAAGAGTGCTGAGAAGATGTTCTTTGATGGAATCTGGCCGCCAAAAGGCTTTTCTGGTAGATTGAATTCTACCTTTGGTGTTTGGGTTTTATATTTGGGGTCTAGTTTTGTTAGGACCTTACCATCATCATGAATAATGCTGGTTTGGGCGTTTACTACGGAGAACTTTTTTCCAGCAAAAAAGGACAAAATCCCCATGAAACGTTCAATAAGAAGGCGAGCTTGATTCTCAACTTCTTGATCGATATTTGTATTTTCTACGGACTTCGGAACGTAGAATGCGATTGAAGTAAGAGTGGCTTTTTGGCTCTGATCTTGGTTTTCAACAATTTCTAACTTCGCATCGTAAACATCAATGCCGCAATGTTTCGAAATCGCCAAGAATTCATGACCTTCTTCGTTAATATAAAGTCCGGGGATAATGAACTGAATAGTAGCAGACAAAAAGCCCTTTTTCTGAGGTGCTTGTATAAGAGGTTCACCTAGATATTGCACTGGTTTAAACCTAAAGCTGTAGGTTTTTCCTTGTTCGTTCAACCTGTACCTCCTATTGGTAAGGAATATCTTGTGACATGAAGTATGTATGAGTATATATAGGATTTTGCAAACAACATTCACCCTATCTTCTTCTCAAACCTGAAGTCGTCCATGATGTACCCCCCGCCAATGCTCATCACAACCTCCCCGGCCCTTGCAAACCCCAGCCGCTCGTACCACGCAATCGCCTCCGCGTTGTATTTGTTCACCGTGAGCCAGAGTGTCTTGATGTCGGACTTGCGGCAGAGGTCATTCACAAAATCCATCGACTCCTTGCCGATGCCGCCGCCGCGCCTGTCCTTGAGGACATAGAGCTTGCTGAACTGGAGGCTGGACTCGGCCGGGTCGGGCGCCACGGCCAGGTAGCCCACGGCCTCGCCGTCGTTAAGGATGAGGTAGTATTCGTAGCCGCCGACGATCTGCGCGGCGATGGCGCTCGCGCTCTGGAAATTTTCCATCATGTAATCAGCCTGCGCCTGCCCGATGATTTTGGTGTAGTGCTCGTTCCAGATCTCGTGCGCCAGGCGCGCAGTCTCGGCTATGTCTTTTCTTGATTTGACAAGGGTGAAGTCTGTCATCTTGGTAATAGCTCAGCTTAGAGCTGATCAACCCCCTGTTATCCCCCACTCATGGGGGAATTTAAAAAAGAAATGGGGGACACCCCCAAACCCCCGGCCCTTCCGCGGAAGGGCACCTCTTGAACGCCCCCTGTATCTTCGTCGCTTCCCCCTCTTTAATCAAAGAGGGGGCTAGGGGGAGTTCGTACTACTCGTCATTCCGGTCCCGTATCGGCGTACGGGGTAAACTCCGGCTGGAATCCAGGTAGGGCGAGATGACCTCGCCCCTACACCCATCGCTACTTAAACACGCGTCTCAGGTAGTCCATCGTGTCGATGTTTATGGGCATGAGGTAGACGTTTGAGTTGCAGGCGTTGATCGCATCTATCGCCTTTCTGGCGAAGGCGGCGTTCCACTCCATCGTAGGCTGGAAGTCCGGCGGGAAGAAGGCGTTGTTCTTGCTCTCCCAGTAGTTCCGCGTCGCCTCCCGCAGCACCGGGCTGATGCCCCAGAACACCTCATAGCCCTCCAGCAGGTCGAGGTAAATCTCCAGCAGGCGGATATCGAAGAAAGGCTGCGTGAAGAAGCCGTCGGCGCCGGCGATGCGCTTGTCCTCTATGTAGTCCAGCTCCTGGCGGAAGCTGCTGCGGTACTGGTCCAGCGCGGCGTAAATCTTGATCTCCGGCGCTTCTTTCTTGAAGATGCGTATTAGCTCAAGGCAGGAGTTCCGGTAGACCATTCTCGTCATGCCCTGCGGCTTGTCACCGGTGACGATGAGCACGGAATCGATGTCGTGCTCCTTGAAGAACGAAATCAGAGGGAACGGCTCCCTCAGGTTGAAGTCGATGGCCCTGAGATGCGGCATGACCGTCTTAAAATGTTTCCTGCCTACCTTTGCCGCGTCCCAGCTGCGGATATCGAAGTCCAGCAGGTCGGGGATGTTGAGCACGTCTATCGCAGGGAAATCGTTCTTTATCTCCACGATGTCTTTTTCAAACTGCTCGAACGTGCGCGGCGCCATCTCTATCGATGCTCTGTTCATGATCTGCTTACAAAAACTCCTACGCATACATAATACACATACATTTAGAATGTGTCCAATCCTAAGTAAATATGATATGAGCTAGGATGAAAAAAATGGACACCAAAGTCAGGTAAAATAGAGAGACGGAGGTGTCAGAGTGAAAGGGATTCCACAAGGAAGATACACGAAGGAGTTCAGGGAGGAAGCGGTGAAGCTGGTAACGAAGGAGAAACTGTCGTTACCGGAGGCAGCCCGTCGGCTGTCATTACCGCCATCGACGCTTGGGAACTGGATTAAGGAATCTCTGAACAAGTTCCCGTTGGCAATAGAACCATGAGATAATATGTACGTAGATTATTCCAACAGCGGGGGATTGAAATGAAACAGACCACATTCGCCTCGATGGCCTATGACAACAAG
>JAYEHL010000069.1:0-18283 GCA_034659515.1 Chloroflexota bacterium
TAGGCTTTTACACTATCCTAGGCGCATTCAGGGCAGACGAAAGTACTTCCTCGCGGGAAGTCGATTCTGATGTCGAGGCATTTCTTTTCAGGGTCGAACACTGAGGCAGCTACCTGCCAAGGTGGGGTTAATCCAAGGGCTCTTTGAAACAGTTCTATGTCTTTCATGCTGTCTATTTTCGGCGTTAGCGTTAGAAAGTTCAAGCCTTACCCATCCTAAACAGCGAGGAGCCCTTAATCATACCTCGAAAAATATTTCGCCTCAATGAATCTTCGACTTTTTCAGCAGTCTCAGAGTGTATTTGCCGGTCATACTGCGATACGGCTGGGCGTGAACGCAAAATGCATCGGCACAGAGTTTTCTCACGGCCTGCCTGATCGAGGTTTTCTTGAATTTCCCCTGGCTCTCTCTTCTATTCGAAAGCTTAAATTTAGGTTTGCGTTATGCTAATATTTTCAGCTGTAAACTATCAACTTTATGGAATGATTGAGGAGAACAAAGATGCTTGAATCAATGCTCGACGCAGTGACCAGAAAAAAGATAATGTGCACTTTGATGGGGGTAGGGTTCGCCGGCCTCTCTTTTGTGGGGTTGATCTTTATCGCCATTACCTGTGTTAATCCCCTATTTCATCCACACTTCTGGCCCATGCTTATCTTTCAGATGTGCGCGGGTGCCTGGCTGATGGTTGGTACCAAGCGAGCCAGGATAAACCTGGCCTATATCGCCTTGCTATCGTCTTTATGGATTCTGCTCAATTCTATACTTGGCTTTGTATCGCCGCCGGCTGAAGGCCTTGCCGAGCTCACGGCTGGTATGATGCGAGGGCTCTCCGGTACCGGGTCGCTTATAGCTGTGTTTGGTGCGCTTCTGGGCATAATGGGCGTCATGAAGTATATCGATGAGCCGGGCGCGTCCTGTTAATTACAAATAAAATCGTATAGTTGGAATTAAAAGCCTTTCTTGCTATTAGGGGAAGGCTTTTTTATTCGCTGGCACTATGCTGAAAAGATTTGATACAACTGTATTAAAAAGCTTGAAATTCTCTTTATAATGTGCTAAATTTTCACCAATTAGAAAGATTGTCGTACGGAGTCAATATGATGCAAATAGATTCAGGCCATTGGCCTGTTTGGTAAATTAGTCTAATTTTATAAAAAATTAGAAAGGGGGTATTTATGCTAGCGTCAATGTTCGATGAGGAAACTACGAAAAAGGTAATGTCCAAGTTGGCGGTATTGGTAACAGTGGTTTGTGCATGGATAGGTTTGGTAATGGTGATGATAACTTCACTTAAACCGGTGAACCATGTAGCCCTATGGCCGATGCTGTTAGGCTTTTCCTGCGCTGGGGCTGCTCTTGTAACGGGAGGTAAGAAAACAAAGGTAAATCTATCGTATATCCTGTTCCTTGCTTCGCTCTGGGTTATGCTCAATGCAGTGATGGGATGGGTAGCTCCCCCGGCGAGCGAAGGGATGGGCGAGCTTGTCGCTCCGATGATGGCTCCGGTCTCGGCTGTCGGCGGCTTCCTTGGTGTTTTAGGTGGTTTGGTCGGGATTATGGGATCTGCAAAGTACATGGATTAGTTCAAATATATCTAAACTAGTTTAGAACAGGGAGGCCTTGTGAAATTTTACTGCAAGGCCTCCCTATTTTAGTGCTCTTTGAAGGGAGCTTGAGAATAACATGTCCTTATGTTAGGATTCAGCTATGGATCAGCGCCGAATCAGGAACTTTTGCATTATAGCTCACATCGACCACGGGAAGTCGACGCTGGCCGACCGCCTGCTGGAGACGACGGCCACCGTCAGCGGACGCGAGATGCGTGAGCAGCTTCTCGACCAGATGGAGCTGGAACGGGAGCGCGGGATAACGATCAAGGCTCAGGCTGTGCGGATGAAATACGTCGCTTCCGATGGCCTCGACTATCAGCTTAATCTCATCGACACTCCCGGCCATGTCGATTTCAGCTATGAAGTATCGCGGAGTCTGACAGCCTGCGAGGGCGCGGTCCTGGTGGTCGATGCTGCACAGGGCATACAGGCGCAGACGCTGGCTAATGTTTACATCGCTCAAGAGCATAATCTGACCCTCATACCTGTCATAAACAAGATCGACCTGCCGAACGCCGAGCCGGCGAAGGTGACTCAGGAGTTGCAGAGCGTCATCGGCTTCTCACCTGATGAGATCATAATGGCCTCGGCGAAGGAGGGGGTAGGGATCGGGGATGTGCTGGAGGCGGTAGTGAAGCGCATTCCGCCCCCCGTCGGCGAACCGCGGTCGCCCCTGCGGGCGCTGATCTTCGATTCGAAGTACGATTCGTATAAGGGCGTGGTCGCGTATGTCAGGGTCGTCGACGGATCGATCTCAAGGGACGAGCGGTTGTGGCTCATGGCGTCGGGCAGAGCTGTCGAGCCGGTGGAGGTCGGCGTGTTCCGGCCCTGGATGACGTCCGTGGACTGTCTGGACACAGGAGAGGTCGGCTATATCGCCACCGGCCTGAAGAGCGTTGCGGAATGCAGAGTGGGCGATACCATTACCTCAGAGGAATCCGGCGCTGCGGCGCCCCTTGCAGGCTATCGTCCTGTGAAACCGATGGTCTTCGCCGGCATCTATCCTCTGGTGGGGGATAATTACGCCTCTCTGCGCGATGCCCTCGAGAAGCTGAGGCTGAACGACGCCTCGCTTACTTTTGAAGCAGAGAGCAGCGCCGCACTGGGCTTCGGCTTTCGTTGCGGCTTCCTTGGAATGCTGCATATGGAGATCGTCAAGGAACGGCTCGAAAGGGAGTACGATCTCGAACTGCTGGCGACGGCCCCCAGCGTGGCGTATCAGGTTACCAGGACGAACGGCGAGGATGTTACCGTGGCGAACCCCTCCCTGCTTCCCCCGTTGGACGAGATCGCCGAGCTGAGGGAGCCGTGGGTATCGGTCAACATTATCACGCCGTCGAAGTATATCGGCAGCGTGATGGAGTTGCTCAAGGAACGCCGCGGGGATTATCGCGGGATGGAGTACTTTATCAAGGAATCGTCGCAGACACATGAGACGGGCAACGCCCTTCGCGTGCTGCTGCAGTACGATGTTCCTCTCGCCGAGCTCATCGTCGATTTCTATGACCAGCTGAAGTCCCGCACGCAGGGCTACGCTTCGATGGAATACTCTTTCGAGGCGTATCTGCCGGCGAAGCTGGTGAAGCTGGAGATACTGCTGAACAACCAGCCTGTGGACGCCTTTTCGCTGATCGTCCCGCAGGAGCGTGCCTACCGGCAGGGCAGGGATCTGGCAACGAAGCTGAGAAAGCTGATACCCAGGCAAAACTTCGAGGTTGCTATCCAGGCGGTGATAGGCAGCAAGGTGATCGTCAGGGAGACCGTCAAGCCGTATCGCAAGGACGTTATCGCGAAGTGCTACGGGGGCGATATCAGTCGCAAACGCAAGCTGCTGGCGAAGCAGGCCGAGGGTAAGAAGAAGATGAAGATGGTCGGTCGGGTGGAGATCCCGCCCGAGGCCTTCGTCGAAGTGCTGAAGCTTTGATCTCCGATCAGGTTTCGTCGAGCAGGTTTCGTATATACTCCCGCAGCTCAGGCCCCATCTCGGGATGCTTGAGCCCCCACGCAATCGATGTTTTGAGCAGGCCGAGCGGCTTGCCCGCGTCGTAATAAATACCGTCGAATTCGTAGCCGTATATGTCCTGGCTTCGGTGAAGCAGCGCCATTCCGTCGGTGAGCTGTATCTCGCCGCCTTTGCCCGGCTTGGTGGCCCGCAGCGCGTCGAATATCTCGGGGGTTAATATATATCGCCCCATGATCGCCAGCAGCGACGGGGCCTTCTCCGGGACGGGCTTCTCGACCATATCGATAATCCGGTATATCCGTTCCTCCACGGTCTCCGGTTTCACGATTCCGTACCGTTTGGTGTCTTCGGGAACTACACGCAACAGCGCGATCACGCTACCTCCATACCGCTCGTAGACCTCGGCCATCTGCCCGATGACCGGAGGCTCGGCGCCAAAGAGGTCGTCCGGCAGGAAGACGGCGAACGGCTCGTCGCCCACCATTTCGGCGGCGGTGAGGACGGCATGCCCCAGACCGCGCGGCTCGTTCTGCACGACGAATCGTATATCTGCCGGCCCGCACGTTCGTTGTACCTTCTTAAGCATGTCGCTATCACCCTTGCGTTCGAGTGAGGATTCAAGCTCGGGGTATGGGTTGAAGTGCGCCTCCAGCCTGCCTTTGTTAGGCGAGGTTACGATGATGATCTGGTCGATGCCCGAGGCGACGGCCTCTTCCACGGTATGCTGGATGACAGGTTTATCTATTATCGGCAGCAATTCCTTCGGGATAGCCTTGGTAGCCGGAAGGAACCGCGTTCCCCAGCCCGCTGCGGGTATCACTGCTTTGCGAATTCGTTTTGCCATAGATGCTGCTTATTTTATATTAGGTTACGGCGGTTGGCAACTTCAAACCAACTGTTTCTTTTCGAAATATATGATGTAACCGGTTGCGATTGTGCCCAGGCATTGATCGTCGATGTCGACCTCGAATCGGCGATTTCGGTCACTTCTTTCATAGTGCTAGCAACATATAGGACGGCTTCGTTGGGTGTCAAGCCTCCTGTCTTTCCACGGAATCCTTCCGGCATCGGAAGGATTCGCAATGACAGAGCGGGGCGTCGTGACGCACGAATGGCGAGATACTTCGCCCTTCAGGGGAAGGACTTAGTATGACAAATTCATTCTGCGTTATCATCTCATATCCGTCACTGCCTGACTCCCCCTCTTTGCCAAAGAGGGGGTTGGAGGGAGTTCGTGTCCATCCCGCTGCACGAACGTTGAGATTGCTTCGTCGTCTCGCAAGGGCGAACACAGGGGTTCGCCCCTACGGCATCGTTTGGGATCGGGCGTTCCTCGCTGCGGAATCGAATCTCGCGAGCTTGACAATGCCATATCCATGGGATAGTATCAGTTGTGGTCGTGCTAGGCGGGGAGCCAGCGGTGCCCTGTACCCGCAATCCGCTACAGCGGGGCTGAATTCCCTCCCTAGGTCTTCGGCCTTTCGGGACTGTTTTTGCTAAGTGGCGTTGAAGATTGGGTCCTGCGCGGCGGAATGCTATGAACCCCGTCAGATCCGGAAGGAAGCAGCGGTAAGTGGCGTTTTCCGGGTGCCGCAGGGTTGCCTGGTCTGAGCAGGCTGGCAGGGGCAAGCCGGGGGGCGGGATCGACGGTGGGTGCACGACCTTTTTTATTTGTGTCGGCGAGGTGTAAGGGGTGCTGCTCAATCGGACTAAGAGGGAAATGCGGAGGCTGAACATCCGGGCGAGGAAAGGATTGGGACAGCATTTCCTGATCGACGAACACGCTCTGAGCGAAATGATCGCTGCGGCGGAACTAGCCCCCGGTGATGCCGTCATCGAAGTCGGTCCCGGCCTCGGGGTCTTAACGCGGGAGCTGGCGCAGAAGGCGGGCCGGGTCGTCGCCGTCGAATTGGATGATGCGATGGCGGTAGCGCTCGATGAAAAGTTCGCCGGAGACCCCGATGTCGAGATCGTCAACGCCGATATATTGCAGTGCGATCCCGCGTCGCTGGTGCCCGGCGGATCGCCGTACAAGATGATCGGAGCCCTTCCCTACAACATCGCCTCGGCGGTGCTGCGCCGTTTCCTCGAATCGCATCACAAGCCCCTGCTGATGGTGGTCGTCCTGCAGCGCGAGGTCGCACAGTCCGTCGCTGCTGCTCCGGGCGACATGGGCCTGGTCAGCGTGGGCGTGCAGTTCTACGGCCGACCATCTATAATAGGGTATGTATCGCCGCAGGGCTTCTATCCGTCGCCGAAGGTCGACTCGGCCATCGTGCGCATCGACGTGTATCCTAGCCCGCCCATCGAAGTGGAGGATGAGGCTGTGTTCTTCGATGTCGTTCGCGGCGGTTTTGCTGCGCCGAGGAAGCAGTTGCGCAATTCGCTGGCTATGGGGCTGTCCATCACATCGAAGGAGGCTGACGGCTTGCTCGACAGTGCCGGCGTGGACCCGAGACGGCGCGCGGAGACGCTGAGCCTACAGGAGTGGCGGGCGGTATACCGCGCCTTTATTCGTAAGCGATGATAACAGTATCTGCATTCGCGAAGATAAACCTCACGCTCGAAGTGCTGGGCCGCCGCTCCGACGGCTATCACGATGTATCCACTATCCTTCAGGAGATCGACCTGAAGGATAGTTTGAGCTTCGAGGAATGCCCGGATATCACGCTCGATTGCGATCGGCCCGAACTGAAATCGACCGATAATCTGGTGATCGAGGCCGCGCGTCTGCTACGGAAGGAGACGGGCTATCGCGGCGGCGTCAGGATAACGCTGGACAAAGGCATCCCCGTCGCCGCCGGACTCGGTGGTGGGTCGAGCGATGCGGCGGCGACTTTGGTCGCGCTGGACGAATTGTGGGGCCTGAATCTCTCGTCCGACTCTCTTGTCGAACTGGCATCACAACTCGGCTCTGACGTCCCGTTCTTCGTTCGAGGGGGCGCAGCTTTGACCGGTGAGCGCGGCGAAAAGATAATATCGCTGCCGGCGCTGGTCGGGATGTGGGTGGTGCTGCTTAAGTCCGCGGTGCCGGTTCCCGAGCGGAAGACACGCGCGATGTACAAGTCGCTGAGCCCGTCGCATTTCAGCGGCGGCGAACATACAAAGAGGATGGCATCGGTTTTAAAAAAGGGCGGCGGCGACCTGCCTCTCATGTACAATGCTTTCGACGCTATCGCCTCCGACGTTTACGAGGGCATCGAATGGTATCGTGAAAGGTTCCGTTCCATCGGCGCGCCCGAAGTGCACTTGGCCGGGTCGGGGCCCGCTCTGTTCGCGCTGCTTAACGATCGGGGGAGGGCGGAACAAATCAATCGTTCATTGTTAGATATGGGGCTGGAGAGCTATATTGTCCGGACTGTTGCACGGTCTTAGAGAACATCTCGGCAGGTTTTTTCATCATACCTCTAATGGGGGCCAGCTCAGTAAGAGAAAGAGGTGGCTCCTCGGGGCGTTCATTGTTGTCGCCGTCGCGGCGCTGTGCTACGGGATACTCAGCATGTCCGACCGCCTGGCGGGTTTCGAGGAGTACGGCGCGCTCGGGGCGTTCCTGGCGTCACTGATCACCAGCACCTCGATAATACTGCCGCTGCCGGGGTTCGCCATCGTCGGCGCCATAGCGGCGAGCCCGGCATCGAATTGGGCCGTCGTCGCGCTGGCATCCGGCGCGGGCGGAGCTATCGGCGAGTTTACATCGTACCTCGCCGGATACGGCGGCAGGGTGGTGATCAGCAAACAGCAGTCGGGTTGGTACCAGCGGGCGGAGGGATGGATGAGACGCCACGGGAGCCTGACCATATTCATCTTCGCCCTGACGCCGCTCCCCTTCGACGTCGCCGGCATAGCGGCGGGGGCGCTTAAGTTCCCCTTCTGGAAATACCTACTGGCAACGCTGGCCGGGCGTATACCAAAGACGTTCCTCGGGTGCTATCTGGTGCACATCGGGTGGAAGGAGCTGGACGCCATTCAGTCCTGGTTCGGCAGGTTCACCTGGTGGGGTTGGACGCTTGCCGGCGTCGGCGTTACGCTAATCGTCACGGGAGCGGTATTTATGTGGTGGCGGCGGAGAGAGAAAGGAACAGTCCGATCAGCAGGCTGAAGGTTAGCCGCCGCCGGTCGCCGCAATCGTTTCCATCGTTTCGATAAATTATGAGTGAGATATTCGTTTCTTTAGACCTGGAGACCACCGGCCTGGATCCGGTGAACGATGAGATCATCGAGATAGGGGCGGTCAAGTTCGATCTCGATGGAGAGATCGATACTTTTCACTCAATGGTGAGGCCCTCGCGCCCGATATCGTATCGCATCCAGACGATCACCGGAATCTCGGATCGCGATGTGGAGGATGCCCCGCAGCCCGCGGCGGCGCTCGACAGGCTGGCCGCCTTCGTCGGCGGCTGCACGATCGTGGGGCAGAACATCGGGTTCGATCTGGCGTTCCTGGCCGAGAGCGGCGTTGCGCCGGAGGGCCATGTCTACGATATCTTCGGGCTGGCGATCATCGTTATGCCGACGCTGCCCGACTACCGTCTGGCGACCATCGCGGCGGCGTTCGACGTTTCATCTCCTCAGTACCATCGCGCCCTGGCCGACGCTGTCGCCGCCAGGGATGTGTTCCTGGCGGTGCTCGACAGGCTGCGCTCCTTCGATGCAGCTATGATCGCGGAACTGGATCGCCTCGGTACAGGAGCAGACTGGCCGTTGTCCCGCCTGTTCCGCATGGTGTCGGGCGAGGTGCAGGGGGATGTTTTCTCCGCCGTCGGCGATATCGATCTGAAAATCTACGGCCTCGCCGTTGAAAAGGAGCCGCGCCTCTCGCCCATATCCAAGCGTGAGGCGCTGGATATAGATCGCCTCACCGCGATGCTCGAGAATGGCGGCGCTATCGCCGCTTCCCTGCCGCAGTTCGAGCGCCGCGAGGAGCAGACCACGATGATGCGGGCGGTGGCGGAGGCGTTTAACGGGGATCAAAGGCTGATAGTCGAGGCGGGCACCGGCACGGGGAAGTCCATCGCCTACCTGCTACCGTCTATCGTTTTCGCCCACAGCAACGGCGTCCCCGTGGTCGTCTCGACCAACACGATAAACCTGCAGGAGCAGCTTATAGGAAAGGATATACCCGATCTGGCATCGGCTCTCCCGGAGAAATCGTTTCGCTATGTTCAGCTGAAGGGCAGGAACAACTATTTGTGTATGCGGCGCTGGAACCTCTTGAGACGCGGTCGCGATCTCATAATGGAGGAGGCCAGCTTCCTGGCGCGCATGATGGTCTGGCTGTCGCTGACCGAGAGCGGGGATCGTTCGGAGCTTAGCTTCAGGCGGGACGATCAATCACTGTGGGGCCGGATAAACGCCCAGGCGGAGGGCTGTCTCGGCCCGCTGTGTCCGTACCAGCGCGACGGGCACTGCTTTTTGTACCGCGCGCGGAAGAGGGCGGAGAGCGCTCATATTATCGTTGTCAATCACGCGCTGCTGCTGTCTGAGGTGGCCTCCGGCAGCAATATCCTGCCGCAGTACTGCCACCTCATCATCGACGAGGCGCATAATATCGAAGAAGAAGCTACGGAGCAGTGGGGGTTCGAGGTGGGGGAGGGCGACCTTGCCGGCTATTTCGACCGGCTTGGCCGTCGCGAGGCCGGCGAACGCTACGGCGGGTTGCTGTTCGAGCTGGGCGGCCGCTTCAGGGGTGAATTGGCCTCCGCCCCGCGCCAGCGCGAGATCGGGGAACAGGCCAAGAACGCCTATCGCTCTGTGGAGCGCGGGCGCGATCGCAAGCTGGAGCTGTTCGATGCGCTGTGGAGGTTCATGGAGGAGCGCGCCGACGGTGTTGCGGTGTATGAGAGGCGTTTGCGCCTGACCGTCGCAGTTCGCGAAACGCCGGAGTGGCGCAGGGTAGCTCTCGCAGGCGAGAACATGATGGTGGCGCTGGAGGATATCGTAAATGAGCTCTCTCGTCTTCATGCGGCGCTGGAGCCGATGGGCGACCTGCTGGGATATGAGGATCTGATGGTAGAGATCGTCGCGGCGCTCCATTGCGGGGAGGAGCTGTGCCGGCAGGTAACCTCGGTCACATGCCGGGACGAAGAGGGCACGATATACTGGCTGTCCGCTATCAGCGATTACGTGACGATGAACGCGGCGCCGCTGGAGATCGCCGACGTGCTTGAGGCCGAGCTGTTCTCCACCAGGGACTGCGTCGTTCTCACCGGGGCTACGTTGAGCACCGAGGGCAATTTCGATTATATCGAGGGGCGGCTGGGGTTCGGCGATTCGAGGGAGATATTGCTCGGCTCCTCCTTCGATTACGAGGATGCGGCTCTTATCTATATCCCCGATGACATACCCGGTCCGGGGACGAAGGGCTATCAGGCGGCGGTATCGAAGGCGCTGGTCGAGACCGCACGGGCGGCCGGTGGCAGGATGCTGGCCCTGTTCACCTCTCACGCCGCGTTGCGCGCGAGCTACGGGGCAATCCGCGATAAGCTGAGCGCGGACGATATCGTGGTGCTGGGGCAGGGGATGGACGGCTCGCCGCGGCAGCTGGTGAGGTCGCTGATGGAGAACCCGCGCACCGTGATACTGGGAACCGCCAGTTTCTGGGAGGGTGTCGATGTGCCGGGCGAGGCGCTGAGCGTGCTGGCGATAACCCGGCTCCCGTTCAATGTGCCGACGGACCCCGTTTTCGTGTCGCGCTCCGAGCTGTTCAACGATCCGTTCAACGAGTATGCCGTGCCGCAGGCGGTGCTCAAGTTCAAACAGGGTTTCGGGCGTCTCATCCGCAGCAAGAGCGACCGCGGTGCGGTGGTGTTGCTCGATAGCAGGATACGCTCGAAAAACTACGGGTCGGCTTTCATTTCCTCGCTGCCGCAGTGCACGGTGAAGAGCGGCCCGTCGCGGCGGATATTCGAGGAAGTGCGGGAATGGCTGGACAGGGGCTAGCTAGGCGGCTGCTCCAGATCTACGGCCGCGCCCTTGATCCAGGGATTCTCATCGATGCAGGCGGTACACACGAATCCCATGCTGCTTGAGCGTGGGTCGAACCATACTTGGCCGCAGTTCTCGACCGGCTTATCCACGTTCCAGGTCATATGAAAGCTCCTGCCGCAAAGTGAGCAGCGGGAGATATTCTGTTTATCCAGCGGCTCGCCGCAGATATCGCAATATTCTTCCAACACTTTATCGGCTCCTTTTTCGGTTTTGGCACGTTCCTTATCGAGGAGTCGACGGGCCAAGCCTTCCTCCTCTTCCCTAGTGTACACCTGCCCGTCCAATTTTGCATCCAGCAGCGTCCGGAGCATCCTGCCGATGGTCGGCCCGATCTGCGCCCCCATGCGTATGAGGTCGTCGCCACCGAGCGATGTCTCGACATGCCTCAGCTCGCTCATGTACCTATCGATGTGGGCTCTCGCTGCCTCGGAGTCGATGGCGATGGCCATGGCCGATATCGTTTGCGGTGGATAGGCCTCGAGGGCGCGGTATACGGTGCTCGGTTTGAGGCCGGGGTCGCCGAGGACTTTAGCCTGCTGTCTCAGCCTGGCCGTCCCCAGGATTATTTGTTTTAAATCGTTGCCGGTATTGAGCCTTTCTGTAAGCTGATCGATCTCCTCGTAGGTGAGGTCGCAGGCGAGCAGTGCCATGTATACGGCCGGGTCGGCCTCGCGTCTCTCCCTCGCCTCCGCGAACCTTCCCGCCGTCCGCTCGTCGCATCTGAGGGCGGGGCTTATTTGCCGCGATACGCCCAGCGCGTCGGCGCGCATCAGCGCCTTCTCAGGGCGCTCCTCGTTCAATATGATCTCGATCTCGCTGCGTATCCTGTCGCCGCTGATCATGTCCAGCATCTCCAGGTTCTCGCGCAGCAGCCGCTCGGTGCGCTCCTCGAACTTGAAGCCGAGCCTCTGCTCGTATCGTATCCCCCGGAGCATCCTCGTCGCATCATCGGCAAAGCTGCCGTCGTGGAGGATGCGGATCAGGCCCGCCTCGATATCGGCCATCCCGCCGTACGGGTCGAGCGCCCGGCCGAACGCCTGCGGGCTCAGCTCCACGGCGACGGCGTTGATGGTAAAGTCGCGTCTCCTGAGGTCGTCCTCGATGCCGCCCGGCTCGACGGTGGGCAGCGCGCCCGGCCTGCCGTAGGTCTCGGTGCGGGCGGTGGCTATGTCGATGGTCACTCCGTCGAGCTTCAGCTTAGCGGTGCCGAAGCGCTGGTGTGTCGTTACCTTTACTCCCCTGTCCCTGGCGATACGCCGCGCCAGCTTCGGGGCGTCCCCATCGGTCACCAGATCGATGTCGATACCCGGCGAGCCCATGATGAGGTCGCGCACCATCCCCCCGACCAGGTACAATCGATACCCGAGACTTTCGGATTCCTCTCCGAGATCGCTCAGGAGGTCGAACATCCCGTCGGGCAGGCGGTCTTTCATCAGTCGTTTGAGATTATCCACAAGAGTGGATTATATCACGCTCGCCTTGACAAATCGAGACGGGGTAATTATTTTTGATAGGGGTGGGCCTTGACCGACTTCATCGAATTGCAGGAAAAACTGGATATCATCTTTCGCGACCCGATGCTTTTGCAACAGTCGCTGGTTCATCGCTCCTATCTGCACGAGAACCCCGACTTCAGCCTTCCCTCTAATGAGCGCCTGGAATTCCTCGGCGATTCCATGCTGGGGATAGTCATCGCCGAGAAGCTGTTCAGGGATTACCCCAATCTCTCCGAGGGCGGAATGACCAAGCTGCGGGCGGCGCTGGTGCGGCGGGAGACGCTTGCGCGCATGTCCAGGTACTCGCTCACGCTGGGCGATTATCTCTATCTCGGTCATGGCGAGGAGGCGAGCGGGGGGCGCAGCAAACAATCGATACTCGCCGGGGCATTCGAGGCCGTGATCGGCGCGGTGTTAGTAGATCAGGGATTCGAAGCGTGTCGCGGTTTGATCCTCAGGCTTTACGAGGGAGAGGTGGAGAGGGCCTTCGAGGAGAGGCTGTCCGGGGACTTCAAGTCACAGCTTCAAGAAGTCGTGCAGGCCAGGTATCACGAGACTCCTGTGTATCGTATAGTCAGAGAGGAAGGTCCGGATCATGCCAAAGAGTTCACGGTGGAGGTCATCGTGGGTGGTGGTGTGATCGGTGTGGGATGCGGCAGGAACAAGCGCAGCGCTGAAAAGGAAGCGGCACGGGTCGCACTGGACACTTTAGGCGGCGAGGGTTGAAAATCCCGCTCTTAATTTACCTCGAACCGTAGGATTTTCAATTTGGTTTGACGGGTGTTTTGTGCTAGAATTAAATACTGGATTTCTTGCTTCCATTTGATTTTGTAAGGAGTGATCTACGTGGGTTTTGAGACTATTACGCTGAAGAAAGAGGACAACCTCGCAATCCTCACCATGAATCGACCGGATAAAATGAATGCTTTGACCAGTAAGATGCTGCTGGAGATGGTCGAGGCTGTGAGCGATGTGGCACAAGATCAGGATACAAGAGTGATGATCCTCACCGGCGCCGGAAAGGTCTTTTGCTCCGGCGCGGATATAAGCGGCGGCGGATGGGAGAGCGGGCTGGCCGGTAGTCCTAACGAGCTGCACTATAACATTCGCACCAGCTACCAGAGGGTGGCGCTGGGGATACAGGGTATGCAAAAACCCACCATCGCCATGGTGAACGGCTCGGCGGTGGGTGCGGGCTGCGATTTCGCCTTCGCGTGCGACATGCGTGTCGGTTGCGACAGATCTAAATTCAGGAACAGTTTTGTAAAGGTAGGGCTCATCCCCGGAGGGGGAGGGGCATGGTTTTACACGCGACTTCTCGGTTTGGGACGCGGCCTGGAGTTTCTTTTTACCGGCGATTTCATCGAAGCGGAGGAGGCGTATCGCATCGGTGTTCTGAACAGGCTTGTCGCCTCAGAGCAGCTGGAGAGCACCACGATGGAGTTGGCGCGAAAGATCGCATCCAATCCCCCGCTCGCCGTCCAGATGTCCAAGATGCTGGCCTACAGGGCGCTCGATTCGGATCTGGAAGCAGCTCTGGAGCTTGCCGCTCCCTGCCAGGCGCTGGCGCTCAGTTCGGAGGATCACCGCGAGGGCGTGAACGCTTTTATTGAGAAGAGAGCGCCCCTTTTTAAGGGTAAATAATAAGGTCATTGGTAAGGAGGGAGCCTTTGATTGATGAGCTGAAGGTCTTTACTGGCAATGCGCACCCGGCCCTGGCCAAGGGCATCTGCAACTATCTCGGCATGCCGCTCGGTCAGGCTGATGTATTCGAGTTCAGGAATGAAAACACCTTTGTGCGTATCCTGGAGAATGTGCGGGAGAGGGATGTATTCGTCGTCCAGCCGATATGTTCACCGGTAAATACACGGCTCATGGAGTTGCTTATAATGCTGGATGCCCTCAGGAGGGCTTCGGCAGGGCGCATCACTGCGGTCGTGCCGTATTACGGGTATGGGCGTACGGATAAGAAGGACCAGCCGCGCGTGCCCATAACTGCGCGCCTGGTCGCGGACATGATCACCGTTGCCGGTGCCAACAGGGTATTAACCGTCGACCTGCACGCGGCGCAGATTCAGGGCTTTTTCACTATACCGGTGGACGAACTGACGGCACTCACGTTGCTTAGCGATTATTTTAAATCGAAAGATCTGGACAATCTGGTTGTAGTGGCGACCGATATCGGTATTTCCAAGCACGCCCGCGATTTTGCCGAGCGCCTCAATACCTCGCTGGCGATCATCGAGAAGCGCAGGGTGGACAACGATGATAAGGCTGAAACCTTGAAGATAATCGGCGATGTCGTCGGTATGCGTGTCCTCCTCGTTGATGATGAGATCGATACCGCCGGATCGCTGGTGACCGCTGCTGACGCTCTGGCCAAGGCGGGGGCCAATGAGGTCTACTCTTGCTGTACGCACCCCGTTTTCTCCGGCCCGGCCATGGAGAGGATACTCAACAGCCCCGTTAAAGAAGTAGTGGTCACGGATACAATCCCCGTGCCGGAGACCAAGCGTAACGGGAAGATCGCCGTCCTGTCGATAGCTGATTTGCTCGGAGAGGCCATACGGCGGATCCACGAGGGCCAGTCGGTAGGCGCGATGTTCCAGAAATAAGGGCCTTTCGGTTTATGGATGAGAGACTGGTGGATGTGTATCGCGCCTTAGGCGAGGCGGAGGCCCAGATCATCAAGGGCAAGCTGGAGTCCAACGGTATCCCTTGCATGCTAAGGTCGGATGCCGCGTTGTCCGTCCATGTCTTCACCGTGAATGGCATGGGCGAGGTCAGGGTAGCCGTATTCGAATCGATGGCCGAGGAGGCGTTGCGTCTGCTTGAGGCTGAAGAGTGATTTTTATTGTTCGCTGTCGCTGCGGGGGAAGTTGAAAACCATTGGTCAAACTCCCTCGAATCCTTGTGATGGGCGAACACAGGGGTTCGCCCCTACAGGGGATTTAAAAAAAGGGGAATACCCCTAAACCCCCGGTCCTTCCGCGGAAGGACACCTCTTTTATGATCGTAGGTGCGTATGTTTAAATGGATTGGTGGACTGGTCGATTCCAACGAGAAGGTAATCAAGCGTCTTAATCCCACGGCCGAGCGCATCAACTTCCTCGAACCACAGTTCGAATCGCTGTCGGACGGACAATTGCGCGGCAAGACCGATGAGTTCCGCAAGCGGCTCGATGGCGGGGAGTCGCTCGATGATATACTCCCCGAGGCGTTCGCCGCGGTGCGCGAGGCGGCCAGGCGCACGCTGGGGCAGCGGCATTACGATGTCCAGTTCATAGGCGGCATCGTGCTGCACCAGGGCCGCATCGCTGAGATGAAAACAGGTGAGGGCAAGACGCTCGTCGCTACCCTTCCCACGTATCTCAACGCTATATCCGGCGAGGGCGTCCACGTGGTCACGGTGAACGACTATCTGTCCAAGCGCGACTGTCACTGGATGGGGCCGATATACAGTCTCCTCGGGCTGTCCGTCGCCACCATCCAGCACGACGCGTCGTTCCTCTTCGATCCCACGCAGGAATCGGAGGACGCGGCGTGGCCGCATCTCAGTCCGGTCACCCGGCGCGAGGCCTACGCGGCGGATATCACCTACGGCACCAATAACGAGTTCGGATTCGATTACCTGCGCGACAACATGGTCGTCGATCTGTCGCAGTGCGTGCAGCGCCAGTTGCACTACGCCATCGTCGACGAGGTCGACTACATCCTCATCGACGAGGCGCGCACACCGCTGATCATCAGCGGCCCGGCGACGGAGGCGGCGGATAAGTACAAGATATTCGCCAGGCTGGTCCCGAACCTGAAATCCGGAATCGATTACGAGATCGATGATCGCAGTAGGTCGGTGACGCTCACCGACGAGGGGCTGTCGAAGGTCGAGACCTTGCTGAGACGGGAAGGGCTGCTCAAGGCCCCCGACCTGTATGACCCGTCGAACTATTTTCTAACTCACTACTTGGAGAGCGCGCTCAAGGCGTACGTCGTATATCGCAGGGATCGCGAGTATGTCGTCAGGAACGGCCAGGTGATCATCATCGATGAGTTCACCGGCAGGATGATGCCCGGCAGGCGCTACTCCGATGGGCTGCATCAGGCTATCGAGGCCAAGGAGGGCGTGCAGGTGCAGCGCGAGAATATCACCATGGCCACCATCACCTTCCAGAACTACTTCCGCATGTACGAAAAACTCGCGGGCATGACGGGCACTGCCATCACCGAGGCGGAGGAGTTCCATAAGATATACGAGCTCGATGTGGTGGTGATCCCCACCAACAAGCCGATGGTTCGCGAGGATAATTCGGATCAGGTGTACCAGAACGAGGAGGCCAAGTTCCGCGCCGTGGTCAGGGAGATCGAAGAGCTTCACGCCGGCGGCAGGCCGGTGCTGGTGGGCACGGTGTCCATCGAGAAGTCGGAGCGCCTCGGCGAGATGCTTATGCGCCGGGGGGTGAAGCACGAGGTGCTCAATGCCAAGAACCACGAGAGAGAGGCGACCATCATCACTGAGGCGGGCCAGCCGGGGGCGGTGACGGTGGCTACGAATATGGCGGGGCGCGGCGTTGACATAATGCTCGGTACCGGCGTAGCCGACAAGGGCGGGCTCCACGTGCTGGGCACCGAGCGTCACGAGGCCCGCCGCATCGACAACCAGCTTCGCGGGCGCGCCGGACGCCAGGGCGACCCGGGCAGCACGCGCTTCTTCGTTTCGCTGGAGGACGACGTGGTGCGCCGCTTCGGAGGAGAGCGCGTCAAGGGCCTGATGGAGAGGTTCAATCTCGATAAGGATATCCCCATCGAGAACACCGTGGTTAACAAGGCCATCGAGAATTCACAAACCAAGATAGAGGGTTATCATTTCGATGTCAGGAAGCATCTCGTGGATTACGACGATGTGGTAAACAAGCACCGCGAGGTCATCTACGGCGAGCGCCGCAAGATACTGAGCGGCGCCGATATCAAGGCGAACATCCAATCGATGGTGCAGAAGGAGATCGAGGGCTTGTCCTCTTCGTATCTGTCGAGCGACCGCATCGCCGACTGGGACATCGATGCCTTCCTCGTCGAGGCCGGGAAGATGATACCGCTTCCGAACGATCTGACGGCGTCGTCCATATCGCAGACGAGCAGGGCGCAGGTGGAGGAACGCTTGCTGCGGCATATCGATGAGCTGTACGAGCAGCGCGAGCAGGATTTCGGTGCGGACAAGACGCGCATACTGGAGCGTATAGTTATGCTGCGCACCATCGACCGTCATTGGGTGGAGCACCTTACCGCTATGGAGCAGACGCGGCAGTCCGCCGGGCTGGAGGCCCTGGGTCAGCGCGACCCGCTGATCATCTACAAGCAGCGCGGGCATGAAGCGTTCCAGGCTTTGCTCGCGGGCATAGAGCACGATGTGGCGCATACTATTTTCAAGGTGCGCATCGAGGAGAAGCCGGCGCAGTCACAGATGGCGCAGTCACCGATGGCGCAGGCGGCCAGTCGCCCGGAGAAGGCCTCGGCTGGCAAGGGCGCTCCGGGCCGCAACGACCCGTGCCCCTGCGGCTCGGGGAAGAAGTATAAGAAATGTTGTGGGAAGTGAGAGGATTGGATGACTGACGAAGAAATGATTATTGAGGAAATTGAATCGGAAGAGGAAGATAAAGACAGCGGTGTTCCAATTTACAAGATTGCTTGTTACCCTTCCGATCCAACACTAGCGGTTCTGTATGATAAATGGGTACGAGGTGAGATCGAAATCCCAAAATTACAGAGGGGCTGGGTATGGAAGCATGTTCAGGCTAGTCGTTTGATAGAGTCATTCCTTCTGGGGCTACCTGTTCCTGCGATTTTTGTTTATAAGGAACAATCACAGAAACAAAGTGTAATAGATGGGCAACAGAGATTACGTGCAATATGGGGTTTTTTTGAAGGGAAACTGCCAGATGATACTGATTTTTATCTTAAAGGCGTTAGTCCTCAGTGGGAGGGGAAGTATTATGAAACTCTTACTGAAGCGGAACGTTTCCGTTTAAGGGATTCAGTGCTGCGGGTAATGGTAGTGGAGCAAATGAATCCAGAAGATAATACGAGTGTTTATCATATCTTTGAACGCTTAAATACAGGTGGGACTATTCTTACGCCGCAGGAAGTAAGAAACTGTGTGTATCATGGACAATTTAATGATCTTATGATGGAGCTAAATAAGAATAAAACATGGCGATATATCTTTGGTA
>JAYEHL010000070.1:0-18278 GCA_034659515.1 Chloroflexota bacterium
CACATGAGCAAAAGAGCCGAAATTACAACTGCAAATATAAGGGCGATATTAAAGTATTTCATTTTATAGAAACAATCTACTTTCTACTTTTCTCCTTCTATCGCCGCTATGGCTTGGCCGCTTTACCGGCTCTGACCGCGTTCAGCAAATTCTGTATACCGTGCACAAAGGTCAAATCCTTGTCCCACGTCTGGCCGTCATATGCGGCGCTGTAGACGTTCAATATCTCATGAACGGTTTCGATGATCGTATCCACCTGCTCGATATCTACGGGACACTCCTCGAAGACGCTTATATCCTTCTTGGCGACCTTCTTATCGACATGCGACAGCGTCTGCTTGGTCCATTCCTTCAGCCTGCCGAGCGGCAGCGCTTCGATCCTCCGCAGATGCTGATCGACAAGATCATCGGTTATCTCGGGCCACTCAACAGCGATCACTTCCATTTCGATCTCGTACCCCTCCTCGCCATGCCTCCCCTTATCTACGGCCCTCTTGGAGAACACATCCAGATCCTTCTTCACGAAATCCAGAAAGTCAGGCATGCTGAGAGTGCCCACGCCGCGATTGCATATCTTACTCAAACGCAACAACGTCTCCAGCAAGTGACCGCGCATAGTGAGGCGGAAAAATGTATGGGCAACGTTCATCTCATCCAGGTTATTCTCCACCGCGTTCCACAGATATTTCCAGGTTGTGAAATGCCAGTTCGCGTTGTCGATCTCTCCCCTCAAATCCCGATGGTACTTGATGAACTCCTCATCCTTGGCTGAAAGTTTCTGGTTGGGCACTTTGCTGGTTGTTTTGTTTGAAGATTTCCCTTTCATTTCTACCTCTCCTTGCTGATTGCTGAAGCCAAACATACGGACATTTTGTCAGCGATCACGCGCCATGCCGTAATTTACAATATCTCCTCCAGTATCTCCGCCGCATCCCTCACGAAGTTAGGACAGATCGTAGCCGTAAGTCCCTTCTCCTCAATGTATCTCCTTCCCCTGGGCGTTCCGATATCGCAGCCCAGCAGCTCCCTGCATAAAATAGTACCATTTCTCTGCTTGAATTTCCCTACGAAATCCCTGACGAGTTCATAGGTCTTTCGCTTGGCTTCAACATCATCGACGCGCGTCCTGCCATACTTGAGACCGATAACTATGAACGCACCCGTAACCGCGCCGCACGTCTCGCCCATATTCCCCATCCCGCCGCCGAACGCCTGCGATATCTTCAGCGCCGTCTCCCGATCGACCCCCATCTCGACAGCGTACGCCGCAAACACCGCCTGCGAGCAGCTGAAGCCCTCTTTGAAACTGGAAAGTGCTTGTTCTGCCTTATTCATATAATGAACCTTCTAAACTAGAGCCCTCACCCTTCCATCTATATGCATGTCGGAATCCAAGAGCTTCTGCCTCTGCTACTGTTTCGACGTAACATTCCAGTTTATCTTCCTCAATCAGTATTGTTTCATACTGCTGATCAAAAGGTAAATGATATATCTTTTCCCCAGTTTTACGCGACACATTGCATTTGACCGACGGATAACGTCCAAAGGGAATCTTCTCTATAACTACTCCAAGTATCTCAGCCACCTGCTCCGCCTTGGGAGAAACATCCGTTGTGGTAACCAACTTTGGAGTTAATTCTCTTTCTTTAATATGTCCCGGAAACAATGATAGCTGTAAATCCTCTTGTCTCCCAAAATTTTCTATGTAGTACTCAACTGTAGTACCAAATAGATAATAGATATGCTTTTCGTGTATTGTTTTTTCCTGCGACCAATACTTACACTGTATTATCTCTACACATTTATCCCTCTTACAAATCAGGTCTCTCCCTAAATCTTCAAATCCCTTTCTGCCATGAAAATAAACATCCCAACCCTTGCATTCATACAAGTAGCCGATGTAATCTTCATAGTCTTTGCCAATTTGCCAGTTAGTTTTGTTAGGTTTTTCCCAATACCAATCAAGTTTCCTTTGCAATTTCTCTGTCGGTGTTAAGGCATCATAATTACTAGGCCCTATTCGCCGTTTTACCTCCTCACCCAGCTCCTTTTCCTTCTTCTCCCAAGCAGCGTGTATTTCATGGATAATTGTATCCAACTCCTCGGCTTCCATCCCTATATATTCGTCCAACCAAGGAGCAAGAAACCTACAATACTTTATAAGGTTATCAGCAATTCTTGCAGCTTTTTCCGCCTCTCTCCGCTCCTTTGCAGTTTGTCTGACATCTTCAGCAGCCTTCCGCGCTGGATGGGATTTTATTTCCAAAGCATCTGACAATCTCATATCTTGAAGCTTAAAATAATCATCATAGGCTTTAGCTAACCATGGGAACCCTTTAGCCTTCTCATTGGCTAATTGAATAACTGCCGTATCATCCAACTGCTCCTCCGCTAATTCGATCAACTCCTTCTTTCGGCTCTCAAAAATTCGTTCTATCTCTTGTCCAAACGCTTCAGGAGATAATTGTAAATCACTGTTTCTCGCAGCTAACAACTGCCTCCGAGCATCTTCAAGAGTAGCTTGACCATCCCGAATTAGTTCAAGCAATTGTTCTAGCTCCTCTTTTACTCTCTGATAATCACTACTCATTACCAATGAAGCTCAGACTTTTTTATTCTTGTCCTCATATTGTTACACTTACTGCATATATAGTAATTACCACCCCAATTGCCTCTTTTGAATAACATGCCACTACATCCCCTTCTTCCACATCTATATCCTATTGGTAGTGTTTCCCTCAACAGCTCCTTTGTTTTTTCTTTCTCAGATTTAATGTTAAAGCCGTTGAGCACATCTTGTATTATTGCACGCTCTGTTTGTCTTTCTTGTTCCTGTTCCCGAAGCCACTTCCTTTTTGGAGCAGACGTGATATATTCATAAATCACGTATAATATCAAAATACCGACCACAACAGCAATAACATACTGCATTGCTAATCAAACCCCTTATTTCAATTACCCCTCACACCCACCGCCCCCTCTTGCTCAGGCTCTTACCGGAGCTTCGGGAGGTTATCCCCTCGCTGGCCAGCGACTGCTCCACCAGCCGGTTGAAAGCCTCCCGGTCGGCGGCGGTCACCACCGCCTTCTCGTGCGCCTCCATCAGCGCAACCGGGTACCCCTGCCCGCGGCGGCACTGATCGAGGACCAACGCATGTACCAGGTCGACGATCTCGGCCCGCTCGGCAACCCACTGCGGTACCTCGATCCTCGCCGTCTCATCCTCCACCTTCAGATAAAAGAAATATATCTGGTGCTCTCCGTAATACTTCCGCACGAATTTCGAGCCGCTTAGAAAGATATCCGATCGCTCCCCTTCCTCGAGCAGCCTATCGAACAAATCGCTGTCCTGGATATCGGCCAGCGCCTCGCACTCGCGCTCTCGGCCCTCGGCGCGGCAACGCTCGCAGTCGGCGGCCTCGTGCGCGCACAGGAGGACACGCAGCGCGTTCACCACATCGGCGCTGCGCGGGAAACTGACGTACCCGGCCAGTGCAAAGTTGCCGGTGACGCTGCGGCGTTTCATAATATCGAAAGAGCCTAGGTATCCCCTGTCCAGCAGCTCCTCCCTGATATAGCCCTCGTAGTCACGGGGCGTAAGCCCCCACAGTACGAGCGAGCCGTCCAGCAACGCGATTGTCGATCGATCTTCCGGCAGTTGCGAGGCTATATCAGCCAGCGCGCGGCACTCGGCAATGCTGCGCCTGACGCCAAGCAGCGCCCCCTCTATCAGGTCTTTCCTGCCGTTCGAAGGATCGGTGATCGCAAGGTCGTCGCCGAAGAAAAGGGCGGCCTCGCTGGATAACTGAGCGTCGGGATTCGCCCCGTAGCGGATGACCGCGCTGCCGGTGTTTATGAGATAGAACCTCGTCGAATTGTGGCGATCGACATCGATATGTGAACCGTCCACGGCGACAGCGGTATACTCCTCCGGGCAGGACGAATGTTTGCAGCGCCGCGCCAATCCGTCGATAATACCGGCAACCGGCCAAAAGGTATTGCTGGACGCCAGCTTCGATATCAGGGCGTCGGCATCGGCGGATTCAAGCAGTTCAACAGCCCGCCTGAGGCGCTCCTCCCGACCCCTCCCCGAAGCCCTGGTCCTGACCGCCATTTCATCGATCCGGGCGGCCAACTGGGAGAAATCCAACGGCATACGCGACTCCGATATGGTAAGCCGCTAACCCCTGAACTCAGGGGGCGACTTCCAGAACAATTCCCAATCCTCCATTCCGATCCCGATCTCAGACAGCACCTTGGTCGGCACGGGGAAACTTACACCGGTCTCCCTCTCGATTTTCTTGATATGCCGGCTGAGAACAAAGGCTATCATCTTGGCATGCTCGTAGCTCATCCAAACCCGGCCAACCGTCTCAGATACCTTGCCCGGACCTGGCTCCGGCGGGGCCTTTTTGAAGTTGAGCACCATCCCATAAGGCCCGCCACTGACCATGAACTGATCGGAATATATCTCGGGTCTCTCCTTCTCGTCTTCCGTCATACTGCCCTCCTGCGTCCACGTGGAGTATAGCATAGCGATATATAAGGGGCAATCCAATGCGCAACGACAGGCCGCAAACGCCGGACCGGCCTAATTTCACCCTCGCTAGACTGCACCCTTTAAAACATTCCATATTGTCATTGCGAGGAGGCGGAGACGACGAAGCAATCTCGATTAGATTCCAATGCCACCCCAAATCTGCCGTATCGAAGCGCCGCCCGCGCATCCAAACAATCGCTTTCAAAATTGATTCGATTATCAGGGTTTGATATTATAAACTCGAAGATGCAACCTGTAAAGGAGGAGGCTATGAGCGTTGGATTGATATACGACCCGATATATCTCGATCACGATACCGGGATGCACTGCGAAACGGCCTCGCGATTAATACATACTACGGAACACCTGAAGAGAACCGGCACGATGGATAAAACAATTTCCATCAGGCCCCGAGCCGCAACAATCGAGGAGATATCGCGCGTGCACTCTCCATCATACATCGCATACGCCGAGTCTTTCGCCAGGGCCGGCGGCGGCTACCTCGACGGCGACACTGTCGCCAGCCCCGGCTCGTACGATGCGGCGGTATACGCGGCGGGCGGCGTCATCAGCGCCGTGGACGCGGTGATGGGCGGCGAGGTGAACTACGCCCTCGCTCTGGTCAGGCCGCCGGGGCACCACGCCATTCGCAACGCGGCCATGGGATTCTGCATCTTCAACAACATCGCCATAGCTGCAAGGGACGCGATGAGCAGCTACAAAATCGACCGCGTGCTGATAGTCGACTTCGACGTGCACCACGGCAACGGTACGCAGGACGAGTTCTACAGCGACAACACTGTCCTCTATTTCTCGACACACCAGTATCCGTTCTATCCCGGCAGCGGGAGCACGGGCGAGACCGGCAGCGGGGACGGGATCGGCTACACGGTGAACATTCCACTTCCGGCAGGATGCGGCGACGCGGAATATATACGCGCCTTCGAGGAGGTTCTTGTTCCGGTGGCGAGGCGCTTCAAGCCGCAGCTCATCCTCGTATCCGCCGGCTACGACGCGCACCGGGCCGACAATATATCGATGATGCAGGTTACGACGACCGGATACGCTAACATGGTAAGTATTTTAAAGCGCCTTGCCGATGAGCTTTGCGACGGCAGGCTGGTCTTCGCGCTGGAAGGCGGTTACAACCTCGACGCGCTGGCTGACTCGATAGATGCGACGCTGAACGTGCTGCTCGACTCGAATGCCCCCGCCGACCCGTTGGGCAAAACTTCGATAAGCAGGTCTTCGCCGGACGTCGAGGATTTATTCGCCAGGATCAAGACGGCGCACGGGCTGGACTAAGGGCCGAGTGTCTGTTCATCCGGCGGGCAGGTTCCCGGACACTCATCGCACTCGTCGTCGCAAGGCTCTACGTGAATCGTCACGTGAGCGTTGGGCAGCTTGGACTTGATATCCTCCTCCAGATGATCGCACAGCTCGTGCGCCCTGCCGATACTTTCGCTGCCGGACATCACCAGGTGCAATTCGATGTAGCGCTCACAGCCCGACTTGCGGGTGCGAAGCTCGTGAAAGTTGGCCGCATCGCCCAGATGCCCCATATACTCAGCGATGGCCGACTTAATCAACTGTTCTTCACCCTCCGGCAATGTGGCGTCGATAAGAGGAGGAAAGGCCTTCCTCAGCAGATCGTAGGCCATCTTCAGGATCAGCAATGCGACCGCTATAGCTATGACAGGATCGAGGATGTGGAAACCGGTAAGCTGTACTAATAATAGACCAAGCATTACACCGACCGACGTATAGACATCGACGGTGAGGTGGCGGCCGTCGGCCTCCAGGGCTATCGAATCCTCCCGGTAAGCGACGCGCAGCAGATGACGCGACACGAAGATGTTGACGATGGCGGACACCGCCATAACCCCGATCGCCAGCCACAGCTGCTTGACCTCCGCCCCATTGATCATCTTGTCTATCGCCTCGTAGATAATGAAACCGGCGGCGAAGAAGATGAGTATCGCCTCCACGGTGCCGCTGATGTTCTCCACCTTGCCGTGGCCGTAGGGATGATCCTTATCGGCGGGCCTGCTGGCTATGCGCACGCTGAAGAAGGCGATGATGGCGGCAATGAGGTCGTTGGCGCTATGGATCGCCTCGGCGATGATGCTCACGCTGCCGCTGAGGATGCCGGCGACGAGCTTAAGCACGATCAACAGGGTGTTCGAAAGGACGGAAAGCCCTGCCGCACTGGTTTTTGTGCGAAACACTTCTTACCCCCTGGCAAGTACGCGTCGCGGGATCACGCGCCGGAACACTCGTCCGAACGTGCCGTTCTCCCACACGATGAGAAACTGGCTGGCGATAGCGATGGAGCTATACGTGCCGGTAATTACCCCCACGAGAAGAATGAGGACGAAATTATGGATGCTCTCGCCGCCCAGAAGGAAAAGCGCCAACACTACAAGCAATGTAGTCAGGCTTGTGTTTATCGACCGTCCGATGGTTTCCATGATGCTCTGGTTAACCGTCGTCGACAGCGGAGCGTTGGGATTCTTGAGCCTGTTTTCACGGATACGGTCGAAGACGACGATGGTATCGTTCACGCTGTAGCCGATGACGGTAAGGATGCCGGCAATGAACATGACGTCCACCTCCAGCAGGAAGAAGGTGCCGAGGAATGCATAGAGTCCGACCACCACCAGCACATCGTGTATCAAAGCAATTATAGCGCACACCCCGAAACGGACGGAGCGTATAAGCTTGCGGAACGCCCAGGTCACGTAAAGCAGGATGCCGATAGCGGCGACGACAACGGCAATAGCGGCGTTACTGGCGATCTTCTGCGAGATGCTGGGGGAGATATCGTACGAACTCAGTATCTCCAGCCCCCCAAAACGCTCCTCGAGCGCTATCCTGATCATCTCCTCTTCACTGACCGTCTTGCCGGTAGCAGGGTCCTGAACCGACTCCTCAAATTTGTTGGCACGAACGATAAACGTATTATCCTCGGTCCCCTGCACGATCGCTTCGCCGTGGCCCAGGCTCGCCATCTCCTGCTGCAACTCGGACGCCGAAACATCCTGCTCGAATTCTATAGTCATCATCGAGCCGCTGGTGAACTCGATTCCCCACTCAAGGCCGAACGGGCCGGCAGGAATGAGAAATAGAATGCCTACCAGAATTATGATACCTGATACTAAGAAAAACCACTTTCTCCTGCCAACGAAATCGATCACTTAGCTTCTCCTATAGCCGAAATAGTTTCACCTTGCCCGCCAGCGGCGTGAATAAAATGGTGCGCAAGAACGTCCTTGTGACTACGATCGCCGTAAACATGCTGACCGCTACACCGATGCCCAGCGTGAGGGCGAAGCCCATGACCGGCGCAGCGCCGAACGTGTTACCGAACCAGAATAATATTATACAGGTTATGAGGGTAGAGACGTTGCTGTCACGAATCGCCGGCCACGCCCGGTTGAACCCCGTCTCGATGGCCGAGCCCAATGTCCTCCCACTTCTTAATTCCTCTTTCATCCTCTCGAAGATAAGGACGTTGGCATCAACCGCCATACCTATAGACAGGATAAGCGCGGCGATACCCGCCAATGTGAGCGTCACCGGCCACAGCTTGAACAGGGCCAGCACGATAGCGCCGTAGACTATCAGCGCCAGGCACGCCACAAAGCCGGGGAGCCTGTAGTAAAGGATCATAAATATAAGCAGCAGCGCCAATCCGATGACGCCTGCCAGCATGCCCTTCTCCAGCGAATCGGCGCCGAGGGTGGGATCCACCTTCTGTGTTCTGATCTCATGCAACGTTATAGGCAGCGCACCGGTGTTGAGCTGGATGGAAAGCTGCTGCGCTTCTTCCAGCGACATCCCCTCGATTATGCCGCTTCCGGCTATCTGTGAATTCACCGTAGGCGCGGAGATCAGCTCGTTATCGAGGAATATCCCCAACGGCTGGTCGATCAGACGCCCGGTGATCTGAGAGAACAGCTTGGCCCCATCATCGTCCCACTGAAACGCCACCACGGGCAGATTGACGCCCTGGGATATATCCACATAGGTATTGGGCAGCAGATACTTTCCGGTGAGCTCATACTCCTCGCCGTCGATCAGGCCGGTGGCCGGAGTCCACAGATTGATGACATCCTCTCCGGCAATATGGCTGTAGGCAAACCCGGGAGTAACATTGAACGTACCGACGCCAGTGTTTATGTCCACTATGGTTTGTGTCTCAGCGTTATCCCCGGAGCCGATACCGAAGACATCCCCCACTTCGAAGCCGCTCGCGCCAACGACGGCGATCGCGGTATCGCTTGCGTTAACAGCAACCGCCACGGAGGTATTGCCGCTAACAGCCGTTTCATAGAACATGAGTTCCGCGGTTGAGCCCACGAGCTCCTTGGCCCCCTCGATATCGGCGAATCCGGGGAGCTGCACGACTATTCGATCCGGGCTCATGGTATAGATATCCGGCTCGCCCACGCCCCACTCGTTCACGCGCTTCTCGATGATGCGTTTAGCCTCTTCGAGACGTCCCTCCTGCTCCCAATCCGGTATATCGCCGAAGTCGGCCTGATACTCGAGGTAAACCCCGCCCTTGAGATCGAGCCCCAGGGTCATGCCGTCCCGCCCCCAGATATCGGTTATGGCCAGCACCGACACCGAGAAGGCGACCAGCGCCACGATGAACAACAGCGTTATTAAGTGTCTTCTTCCCATTTACGCCCAAACCCTCTTATCAAGTTTGCGAGCCGATATATCTTCGCACGAAATCCAGTGCTTGCTCTCTAGTGTTCACATCTCCCGAGGCCTGCGCCTCGCGTACCAGCTCCAGCAGCCTGCCGAGCTCCGGCCCCGGGCTCAATCCGAACTCGGCGATGATATCATTGCCGCTGAGCAGCTTCGGCGGTGTCACGATGCTGTCCTCCCTGAAACGCTCGTCGATAACGTACATCATCGTCTCGGCGTGCTCGCGCCATTTGTCGAATTCCATCATCGGGCCGCGCGCCGCGAGGTGGTCGGCCAGATTGAGAAAGATTGTATCGATGGCGACATCGCCCACGTCCCTGAAGTAACGATAGACGGCGCGCCGCGTGGGCAGCTCACCGTCGCGCGCCAACTGTCCCGGTCGCAGGTGCTGCTCGATCATCTTCGATAAAATATCTCTCTCGCGGGCGCTGAACCTGAGCCGCTCCATGATGCCCGATACGACCGCGGCCCCCTCCTGCGCGTGCCCAAAGAAGCGCATGCGCCCGCTCTCCTCAAACATCTTCGTCTGAGGCTTGGCGATATCGTGGAGCAGGGCGGCCAGCTTGAGCAACACGGCCCGCGAGCGCCCGCCGGAAACCTCCTCCGCGAAATAGGCCTGCAATATGGGCGACCACGGGGCCAGCGCCAGGTGATCGTCACCGAAATGTTGCGAGCCCCCGATATGCAATAAAAATTCGACCGCCGCCACCGTTTCAAATGAGTGCTGCAATACGTCCCAATAATGCTCCTTGGGTTGCTCCGCCCCCCTCGTGTCGGCGAGCTCGGGTAGTATCTCCATCAACAGGCCGAGCTCGTCGAGCAAGCGCAGCCAACCGACGGCCTTCGGCGCAGCTATTATTCGGCACAGCTCGTCGCGCACCCTCTCGCCGGAGACCCGCGCGATGAGCGCGTGATGGCGAGTGATCTGTTCCACGGTCTCTCCATCGAGCGAGAAGCCGAATTCCGCCGCGAGACGGACGGCTCGCAGCAGGCGCAGCGGGTCCTGACGAAACGCCTCCTCGCTGACGGAGCGGACTATTCGACCATCGATATCGGCGCGGCCACCGAAGGGGTCGATTACTTTCGATTCAAATTCGGCGACATCGCCGAGGCCGAGCGCCATCGCGTCTATTGTGAAATCACGAAGGGACAGATCGTTCGAGATGTTCCCGCGCATCGCGGCGAGATCGATGTGAAACGGGGGCTCGCCGCGCAGAACGATCCGCGCGATGCCATTGGCCTCGTCCAGCGGCACGAATCTGCCGCCGAGAGCGCCTGCGACGCTGCGAGCCGTATCGAACGCCGGCGCTGCGATAACGATGTCGATATCCTCGCTGTCGCGTCCCATGATCGTATCGCGCACAGTGCCGCCCGCAAGGTAGCCCTCAACCGAACGTTCGTCGAGCAGCTCCTTCACTCTCTTTATCGTCTTCATCATCGCTTCGTTCAAATAATATCGCTAACCTATATCTCGAGCGAAGTGTCATCCGCCCCGAGCTTCTCAAGGTCGTCCGTGCTCTCGATATGATCTATGTAGAGGATGCCGTTCAAATGATCGATCTCGTGTTCCAGCGCCTCGGCGAGAAGACCCTCGCCCTTGATACGAAACTGCTTACCGTTACGATCAAGGGCCTTGGCGGTCACCTTCTCCGAGCGTTTGATCTTACCGCGATATCCCGGGACGCTGAGGCACCCCTCTATTACCTCGTACTCTGCGGTGCGTTTAACTATCTCAGGATTCACCAAGACGATAGGCTCCTCATCCGGCAACCCTATCACCGCAATCTTCAGCGAGATCCCGACCTGCGGCGCGGCCAGCCCGGCCCCGTTGACATGATACATCGTCTCTATCATATCATCGATTAGGCGATTAAGGGACTCGTCGACACGGCTGACCCGCTTTGCCTTTCGGCGAAGCACGGGATCGGGGTAAGTTACAATAGGTAAAACTGCCATCACATAATCAAATTACTCGCAATATTATAGCGGTCGGGCATCTACATGTCAAAACAAACGCTCCAAAAAAATGCTATTTTAACTGAATGGTTACAGAAGATCAATGACTTTACACCGAGTTCTTTATTTCGGTGAAATCGTCGACCAGTCTTTTACTAGACTGTATTTCTTCCGCCTGAAGTATCTTTCTGACATGCATATAAATATTATCCACGTTATTGCTATAGGTAGCGAAAAAGTGCCCTCAATGCTGCCATCGATAAATAGCCACGTCAAAAATAGACAATAGAACAACGTTAAAGGTCTTACGCTCTTTACGACAAAGCGTTCAAGCCTACCAGGTAAGCCTGAATATATACGGTTTCCAGCCCAACGACCGTATATCAGATATATCCAGCGAGGGCAGGTGCCATCCCAAAATTCAACAGCCTGTATTACACTTCCCCATGTCAACCATAAGGCCGCTAATATCCCCCAAATAATTCCCACTAATGCATAGGTAAAACAATTATCAATCATTGCAATCCCGAAGAAGGCAAATGATACTATCAGACTTACTACAAACAAACGTCTTCCATCGCGGCAGAACTGTCATTGCGAGTCCTTCCATGATAAAACTCACTGGAAGGACGTGGCAATCTCAAATATCCTCATACAAATCTCGCCACTCAGGATTCATACTATTGACCAGATCGTCTTTCTTCTTTCTCGGCCAGCCTTTGATTTGTTTCTCCTTGAAGATGGCACTCTCGGCATCATCGCATATCTCATAGTACACGAGTCTGGTGACATTGTACTTCTTTGTGAACCCTTCGACGAATTTCTGCTTGTGTTCATATGCCTTTCGCTTCAGGTCATTGGTAACACCCGTGTAAAGCACAGAGTTATTTTTATTGGTCATCATGTAGATGTAGTATTGTCTTTTCATTAATTCACTACCATTGTGAACCTAGCAAAACGTTCGCCCGCACAGTGTTATTGCGAGATTGCCACGTCGTCCTTCCATATGCCCTAATATCATGGAAGGACTCCTCGCAATGACGATGTGTTTAAAGCAAGCTCACCGGATCGATATCGATTATCCACCTTGGAGGCAATGGTAATTTCGACAACAGCCCCACAGGGTTTTCGCAACGCAGGATGATCTGCCAGCGATAGCGCCCACGCAGCCTGCGTACGAAAGCCGGAGCGGGGCCGATAAGCGACATCGCCATGCCCCACACATCCGCCTCCCCTTGCAGCCGGCGATACATCGCCTCAGCCTCGACACGGCACGTATCGTTATTGGAATCCGTGAACAGCAGGCGCGCCAGCCGGCTGAAAGGCGGATTGTGATATTGGCGGCGAAGAGCGATCTCTTTTTCGTAAAAGCAGGCATAATCCTGCTCGGCGACGCATTCGACGGCGTAGTGCTCGGGAGAATAGCTCTGCACGATGACCTGGCCGGCAAGCGAGCCGCGTCCGGCCCTTCCCGCCACCTGGCTGAGCAATTGATACGTGCGCTCGGCGGAGCGGAAATCGGGGAGGTTGAGGTTCACATCGGCGTTTATCACACCGACGACGGAGACCAGCGGGAAGTCCAGGCCCTTGGCTATCATTTGCGTCCCGATGAGGATGTCGGCCTCATGCGCCATGAAGCTGTCCAATATCTCCTCGTGCGAATGCTTCTTCCCGACTGCATCGCGATCCCAGCGCAGCAGCCGGGCCTGCGGGAAGGCGAGAGCGATCTCCTCCTCGACCCTCTGCGTGCCGAGGCCGAGGAATTTTATGCGGTTGCCACCGCATTCCGGGCACTTCGACGGCACGGCCAGGCGATTGTTGCACTGGTGGCATACGAGGTCCTCCCCCGCAGAGTGATACGTCATCGAGACGTCGCACCTCCTGCAACGCATCACGTGACCACAGTCGCGGCACTGGACGAAGGTGGCGCTCCCCCTGCGATTCAGGAACAGTATCACCTGTTCCCTATCGGCCAGCGCCCTCGCGATCGCTGAGCTGAGAGCACGGCTGAATATGCTGCGATTGCCCGCCTTCAGCTCCCGGCGCAGGTCGACGATGCCGACCTCTTTCTCGCCTTTCGCAATGCGCTCCGGCAATTCGAGCAGGCGGTACTCGCCCGACTGCGCGCGGCGATAGCTGACGACATCCGGAGTAGCGCTGCCCAGTATAACCACCGATCCGGTAAGCCTCGCAAGCTCGATGGCGACGTCGCGTGCATGGTAGCGCGGCGACTGCTCATGCTGCTTGTACGTCCACTCGTGCTCCTCGTCGACGACGATGAGACCGAGGTCGGGCTGTGGCGCGAAGACGGCGCCGCGCGGCCCGATCACAACATCGAACTCGCCCTCCTTGATACGCCACCACTCATCGAACTGCTCGCCGATGCTGAGCTTGCTGTGGAGCACCGCCACACGCCCCGGGAAGCGGGAGGCGAAGCGCGCCACCGTCTGCGGCGTGAGCGCGATCTCGGGGACAAGCACTATCGCCTTCTTACCGGCGGCGACGGTTCGCTCCAGCGCGCGAAGGTAAACCTCGGTCTTGCCGCTTCCGGCAACGCCGTGGAGCAGGAAAATCGACGGGGGACGGCCCGGAGCGCTCGATTCGATCGCCGGTTCTATCTCTCCCCAGGCGGATTGCTGCGCCGGGATAAGGATCGGCGGCATGTCCGTCTGAAAGCTGCGGTGGGCCGTGGGGTCTCGATATACCCGCACCCTTTCGACCGATATCAATCCCTTCTTGCGCAGCTCCGCCACTATCGAACTTGTGAAGCCGAAACGTTTAACCAAATCGACGGGCAACGCCGTGCCCGCCCTGAGGAAGTCGATGAGACCCGCCTGCTTATACGCCCTGCCCTCCCTGCGAAGGCGATCGGCCTCGATCTTGGCTGAATGATTATCGATGGTTAATCGAAGGTAGGCCGCCGTCTTGGGCCTCACTCTTGACGGCCCTAGCTGGTAACTTCTATCGATCAGCTTCCGCCTAACGAGATGATTGATTATACCGGCTGCCCGCCGCTTGCCGATGGCTTTCTCGATCTCCCTTGAGTCGACCGTGCCGCTAGCGACGATATCGAGCACGCTTCTCTGTTCCTGCGTAAACGACTCTATGACCGATTCGTCGGGAGTGTAGATGAGGCTAAGGTAAGTGATAACCCTGCGTTCGAAAGCAGGCGGCGCGCTCAGCGCAACGGCATCGAACAGGGGGGACAGATAGCTTTCGCTTATCCACTGCGCCAGTTTTACGTGCGTGGGCGAGACGATGGGGCGGGGATCGATGATACCGGCGATCTCCCGCGTATCATCGACGGAGGGAGTCTCCGAGAGACCTATAACAATTCCCTGAGCGACCTTGGGGCCAAATGGCACCTCAACGATATGACCGACTTGAAGTGGCATAAACGAAGGCACAGCGTAACAAAACGTATTACGCTGCGCGCCAGGGGAATTGACCGCTACCTCGGCATAATTCATCCCCTAATATCACCCAGAGGTTAACTTTGATTATTTTTCGACGCGGGGTTCCTTCGGGCGTCTCTCTATGATACGCGCCTTCTTTGCAGTCAGCCCGCGAAGGTAATACAATTTGGCGCGACGCACCTTGCCGTGCCTCAGCACTTCGACCTTCTCAACGGAATGAGAAGCAAAGAAAAAGGTTCGCTCTACACCGACGCCGTAGGCTACGCGCCTGACGGTGAAGCTGGCATTAGCGCCACCCTTCTTCACCTTGATCACTACCCCCTGGAACATCTGGTTCCGTACCCGGTCACCCTCGACGATCTTGATGCTCACTTTGACCGTGTCACCCGGGCTGAGCATGGGTATATTTGAATTAGGCTCAACTTGAACTATGGTTTCCATTATTCATCCTCACTATCTATCCGAGCCAAGAACAATCTATCTTTCTCACTCAAAGTCGCTCGCTCTAACAAACCGGGTCGCCTCGCTGCAGTCCGCCGCAGCGACTGCTCCCTGCGCCACCGAGCGACCTCGGCATGGTTCCCTGAAAGCAAAACCTCCGGTACTTCCCAGCCCCTGAAGCTCTGCGGTCTGGTGTACTGCGGGTATTCCAGCAACCCCGCGGCGTGGGAATCCTCCACCGCCGATTCCTCCGACCCGAGAACACCGGGAACCTGGCGAACCACCGCATCCACCACAACCATCGCGGCAAGCTCTCCGCCGCTCAGAACATAGTCCCCTATACTGATCTCATCCGTGGCCAGGTGCTCCCGCACACGCTCATCCACCCCCTCGTAGTGTCCACAGATAAGGGCAATCTCTTCTTGCCCGGCAATCTTCCTGGCGATACGCTGGTCGAACAGCCGCCCCTGCGGTGTGAGCAGGATTACCGGCGTATCATTGCCGACCTTCACCGCTTCCATCGCCTCGAAAAGCGGTTCCGGCTTGAGCACCATACCCGGGCCTCCGCCATACGGGTAGTCATCGACTATGTGGTGCTTGTCCGAGGTGTAATCCCTTATATTATATATTGAAATCCTTATCAGTTCCCGTTCGATCGCCCGCTTGATTATACTGTCAGCGAAAGGCCCGTCGAACATGTCGGGGAAAAGCGTCAAGATATGGATACGCATCTCTTGCTCTCTCCCCCCATACCGCTATCATTTATCACTTATGCGATTTATCCGCGCACTCGCCCGACTCGTCCCTGAGCGTCTCGATCGCGTGACTGAATGCGGGCGAGATTACTTCCAGACACTCCCGTACCGCCCGGGGGCTACCGGGGAGGTTGATAATCAGGCTCCTGCCGCGAATCCCGCTCACCGCCCGGCTCAGCACCGCCATAGGGGTCTTCTTAAGGCTTTCCATCCGCATCGCCTCGGCGAACCCCGGCACTTCCTTTTCGATAACATCCAGAGTCGCTTCCGGAGTAACATCCCGCGGGGTAAGGCCGGTGCCGCCTGTTGTGAGAATGAGATCGATCCCCTCCCTGTCCACCCACTCCGCCAGCCTGACCGAGATAATCTCCCTTTCATCGGGAACAATTTCATATTTTACCACGTTCGCATCGAGAGCGGCAAGGATTTCCCTTATCACCCCGCCGCTCTCGTCTATTCTCTCTCCGCGAGAACCCTTATCGCTTATCGTCAGTATGCCTGCGGTGAACATCTTATTCTATATACGGCCAACTCCAGGCAACACCCCAGACAGCCCTAGTGACATCACTCACCTCGACGAGGACGACCTCAGGCGGAGGATAGCTCGAAGACCAATCCAAAATAAAGTCGTACCATTCGCCGGACAGCAGCGGTTCCTGGAAATACTCCACGCCGATCGGTATTGGATCACAGTTCTCCAAAGCGTAGAAATGCAGGTCATAGATATCGGTTGGGGTCCCGGGATCGCCAAAGCGCTCCGGGTTGGGATAAATCTCTATCTCCCAATAAGTTGTGCCTGGGAATATCCCGGTACCGTATCCCGTAAGGTTAGTGGTGAGATCCTCGACCGTCGAGTCCACCAGCCAACTGGCTATCTGGCCCCATGTATTATGGAACTCATCTGTCAGATAGATGGTTATACACTCAGGACTCGTCTCGGTATCAACATGGAATGTGTACCACGTGCACGGCACAAGCGGCGCATCGAAGTACTCGCTGCCAAGGTATGTGTCTCCAGCAAAGAAATGGAGGTCCCAAATATTTGAACCATTAGGGAAGTAGGCGGGTATACAGTGTATCTTTACATCGATACCTCCGGAGGCATTGGCAGTGTGCGTTGAGTGAATCCCTGTGATCACCGGAGCTGACGGATCAGGAGTTATAGTCGGAGTGGCGGTCGGCGACGCTGCAGGAGTGCCTGTAGCTGTCGGTGAGCCGTCCGGGGTTGGCGATGCAGAAGGCGTTTGCGTAGGTCCGGGAGTCGGCGTCTTTGGCGGCACCTGTGTCGGCGTCGGAGTTGGCACCACCTGCGTTGGAGTGGGTGTGACACCCGGCGTGGGAGTAGACTCCTCCACCGGTGACACCGCTATGGCGTAATCGATCTCGGTCTGCACCGGCAGATCCGGGTCATACTCGCCCTCGAAATAAATCAGGTCTTCAGCCCAGTTCTGCCCCTCGAAGTTGGCTACATCAATGTCATCCGCATAGCCATCGAATTTCCAAAGGCCGCCGGGGCTATCGGACTGGCTGATATCGAAGATGTCGTGCGATACATACTGCGCGTCGTTGTGCACCGATGCATTATGAGGGTACGCGTGTGCGACCGGCACGACGCCCGCCCCGCCAGCTTCAGCGTTATCGCGATATGGATCGCTGACGCCGAGCTGCGTTGTATCCGAGTTGACGCCGGCACATGTCACATAATGACCGCCGACACGAACCCAGTCCCCCTGACCGCCATGCGTGGGATCCGTCTGCAACTGCCAGAACCCGAGGAGCAACACCACGTCCTGACAGCGCTCGATCTCCCCCGCAATCCAGTCGAACTTCGGGCTTTTCACAACGTGAACGTAGAACTCATCATCCAAATCTTTGTCGATTAAATATTGATTGATGGCCGCCGCCATGTCCTCAACAGTAGTGCCGAAATGACCGTCACCGGACGTCTGCCCATCGGTATCCATACGTCCCGCAAGATCATCGACGAACGGAATGACATTTTGTGTATCGTGGTCATCCCAGTTAGCGATAGCGACGGTAGCATACGATTCTACTAACTCGTAATTATCATTGATAGTCGGTGGCGCTACAGGGTTGGGCTCGAACTCGGAATCGAACCACCACAGCGAGTTAGCCATAGCCACCGGCCCGCAATACGACCAGAACGGTGCCGTAGCACCCCTAAACCAGTTATCCTGTTTCTGATCGAAGTCCGGCATGCCGCTGGGCGCGTAGTCGATGAACCCGCCCGCCTTCCAATACCACCCTGTTTCCTGAGTTGGTGTCGCCATTACCTCCGGTGTCGGCGTTTTATCCCCGCCGCCGCCACAAGCTACCAACACCATACTTAATACGAGTAACATTCCCAGCAAGCTGATAATTTTGGGATAAGTTTTCATTTGCTAACCCTCCCTATCTTCATGACGTCCATAGCTGAAGAAACTCTAATTA
>JAYEHL010000071.1:0-18196 GCA_034659515.1 Chloroflexota bacterium
CACCCTGTTTCCTGAGTTGGTGTCGCCATTACCTCCGGTGTCGGCGTTTTATCCCCGCCGCCACCACAAGCTACCAACACCATACTTAATACGAGTAACATTCCCAGCAAGCTGATAATTTTGGGATAAGTTTTCATTTGCTAACCCTCCCTATCTTCATGACGTCCATAGCTGAAGAAACTCTAATTAGCTTTGCGAAAACATGCGCAATCATACCACAAAAGCACCTTATTGTAAACGAATTTCGGGCAAAACCACCGATTTTTCTATTTCAGCATTTAAAGGTATTGACAAACTGTGGGGAAATGTGGTACATTTTGGCTTAAAATGGAAAATAGTAAAAGATTAGTTGATTAAGTTAGCAATTAATAAACTCTTAGATAAATTAGAAAATGGGTTTACGAAACTTTAGCGGATTAAAAAGATTATGTTTTTCGGCGAGTACGAGTACAAAATAGATTCCAAGGGCAGGATGTCGATCCCGCCAAAGTTCCGCAGTCAATTTGCGGATGGAATCGTGCTCAATAAAGGGGTTGATGGATGCATCGACGCCTATCCCGTTTCAGCATGGAAAGAGGCGACGGAGCAATTTGGCTCTCTCCCCATCGTCCGCAACGAGAAATCGAGGCGTATGAGCCGAATACTTTTTTCGTCCGCATTCAACCTGGATCTGGATGACCAGGGGCGTGTAATGTTACCGCCATCGCTGCGTCAGCACGCCGGGGTGAAGGATACATTAGTAATCACTGGAGTAAATAATTATCTCGAGATCTGGAGCAAAGAGATGTGGGATAAGGAGCAGGCCCTCATGAAAAAAGAGGCATGGCAGATATTCGAGAGCGCGGAGCCTAAAAAATGAGTGCGCATATACCTGTCCTCCTAAATGAAACTATGGAGGCCCTCCAGATCAGACCGGACGGGCGATATGTTGATTGCACCGTAGGCTGCGGCGGCCATTCCACAGCCATACTGGAGCGTGGCGGGCAGGTTCTGGGTATAGATATCGATCCCAAAGCTATTGAGATATCCAGCGAAAGGCTCTCAAAATATGGCAACAAGGCTATCTTAATCAATAAAAGTTTTGATGGACTGGAGAGCGTTTGCTACGATATGAACTTCACACCGGTGGACGGCATACTTTTCGATCTGGGACTATCATCGCACCAGCTGTCCGATCCGCAGCGTGGCTTCAGCTTCCAGAGCGAAGGCCCGCTTAAGATGTGCTTCGATTCCTCACAGGAGATGACAGCCGAGACAATCGTAAACGACTTCCCAGAAGACGAGATCGCCAGCATTATTAAAGAATATGGTGAGGATCCAAAGAGCAAGGCAATAGCAAGAGCAATAGTAGCCAACCGACCGATAAACTCCACTGCCGAGCTCGCATCCATAGTTTCGAAGGTTGTAGGCTACCGTGGCAGGATACATCCGGCTACCAGAACGTTTCAGGCCCTCCGTATAGCGGTGAACCGGGAACTTGAGCGCATAAAATCCGCGCTCAAACAAGCGCTAAGTGTCCTGGTGATAGGAGGACGTCTCGTAGTCATAAGTTTCCACTCGCTGGAGGATCGCCTGGTTAAGGAATTTCTCAGATGGGAATCTCAAGAATGCATATGCCCGCCCCGAATGCCGACCTGCATATGCGACCACCATGCCAGGCTTAAATTAATCACAAAAAGGGTGGTAACACCCTCCCAGGCTGAGGTTATGGGAAATCCCCTGAGCCGTAGCGCAAAGATGAGAGTGGCCGAGCGGATTTAGCGTCTCTGATGAGACGCTCAGTTTTTGTAAATATATATAGAAAAGGACAACGGGGGGTGACAAGATGACATGAGCGCGATATGGGGAAGCGGTATCAAATATCAATCAGAAGGAGGAGGTAAATGGCAAAGAAGGAAATAATAGCATGTATTGATGTGGGTACCACCAAGATCGCTAGCATCATAGCCACCCCGGGTCAAGGTGGGCTCCAGGTGCTGGGAGTTGGGGTCACTCATTCCAAAGGCTTGCACAAGGGCTTGGTAGTCAACCTCGGCGAGGCCAGAGAGTCAATAAAAAACTCGATAAAGCGTGCCGAGCAAGCCAGCGGATACAAGATGGAGTCAGCCTACGTCGGCGTCACCGGCAGGCACATCAACTCCATGAACAAGAAGGGCGTGATTTCAATCTCCCGCAACGATCGAATGGTCAAGTCCGATGATCTCAAGCGCGTGCTGCAGTCAGCTCGCACATTCACAGTCCCGAGCGACCACAAGCTGCTGCACGTTATCCCCCGTGGTTATGCAGTAGATGGTCAGGCCGGCGTAAAGAACCCGGTCGGCATGCATGGTTCAAGATTGGATGTGGAAACTCATGTCATCACCGCAGCGGTAGCCTCCGTTCAAAACCTGGTAAAGTGCATAAGGGGTGCTAATATCGATATTGAAGACTTGGTCCTTGAGCCGCTGGCAAGCTCCGAGGCGGTACTCAGGCCTGACGAAAAAGATGCCGGTGTAGTCCTGGCAGACATCGGGGGCGGCACCACCGACATCGCCATCTTCAAGGATGGAAGCATCTGGCATACCGCTATACTGCCCGTTGCCGGCTATCAGATCACCCGTGACATAGCCATCGGGTTGGGGATGCCGTTTGAGACTGCAGAACAGATGAAACGCAAATACGGCAGCGTGATGCCGTTATCAGACAGCGCTGACGATAGCACTATCAGCCTCAACACCAACGGATACGGCGTCTCCTACCAGGACCTGACCGATATCGTCAGGGCAAGGGTGGAGGAGATCATCAAGCTCATAGCTTTAGAACTGCCGTCGGATTTCTACAGAGAGATACCCGCAGGTCTGGTGCTGACGGGTGGCTGCTCCAACCTTAGAGGAATCGCAGCCTTAGGGAACGAGATGCTTGGAGTGCCGGTTCGCGTTGGTGTACCTACCGGTGTATACGGTCTCGCCGACATCCTCCCCGATCCTACCTTTGCAACCGGAGTCGGACTGCTGCTCTGGGGAGCAAAACAACACGAGGGCGAACAAGGCTGGCAAACACGAGGATTGGGCGAATCCTTCAAGCGCTTCGTCGTCAGGATGAAAAAATTGGTGGCCAATAATTAAGCAAAGGCAGTGAAAGGAGGAAGAAATGGCAAAACCAGGATTCGTTCCAAACCCAGCAAAGATTAAAGTTTTAGGCCTAGGCGGAGGCGGATGCAATGCCGTAAGCCGGATGGTTCGTGCAGATATTCAAGGAGTGGACTTCATCGGCGTCAACACCGACGCCCAGGCGTTGCTTCGCATGGAGGCGCCCACACGTATCCAGGTCGGTGAGAAGCTCACACGCGGTCTGGGCGTGGGCGGCGACCACAATCTGGGCGGCAAGGCTGCGGAACAAAGCCGTGACGAGCTCAGGGCAGCGGTCGCCGATTCAGATATGGTGTTCCTCACCGCCGGAATGGGAGGCGGTAGCGGTACCGGTATTGGCCCTATAACCGCCGAACTTGCGAAAGAGGCAGGCGCTCTCACCATCGCGGTAGTAACCAAACCCTTCGCATTCGAAGGGGTTCACCGCATGGAGGTAGCCGAAGAAGGCATCGAGCGGTTGATAGACAAGGTAGACACATTGATTACCATACCGAACGATCGACTGCTCACCCTGTGCGACCAGCGCACCGGTGTCGATAACGCCTTCAAGATGGCCGACGACGTGCTCATGCACGCAGTGCAGGCCATCGCCGAAGTTATCACCGTACCCGGCATGATCAACCTGGACTTCGCCGACGTCAAGGCGGTGATGAAGGACGCCGGCCAGGCATGGATGTCCATCGGCATGGGCAGCGGCCAGCACCGCGCCAACGATGCGGCACAGTCGGCACTGGCCAGCCCGCTGCTGGATGTTTCGGTAGACGGCGCCAAGGGCGTGCTGTTCAACATCACCGGCGGCGAGAGCCTCACCCTCTTCGAGGTGAACGAGGCGGCGGAGGTCATCCGCAAGGCGGTCGATCCCGAGTCCAATATCATATTCGGTGTCACCTTCGATCCAGCGCTGGAGGGCGAGCTCAGGATGACTTTGATCGCCACCGGCTTCAACGCTGCATACAAGAGCGGCAAGGGGTTATTAAAGGACGAGGAACTGCGCCGGCTGGTTCAGGGCACCGACGGCGAGGCAGAGCTCGATATTCCCACCTTCTTGCGCAGCCCGATGGCCAAGCGCCAAATGGCAGAGACCCCGCCACCCGAGCCAAAGAAGAGCATGTTCCGCCTGCGCAACAGCGCTCGTTAATAATCCCGATTGAATATCGGGGTTATTGTAGGGCCGTAGGTACTAACACTACCTACGGCCCTCTTGTTTATGCAAACGAACGCGCCGCCGAAGACTGAATATATACAATACTGGAACGCACATGCCGTTTAAGGTCATAAATGAGAAGCCACTCGCGGTTTCCCTACTCCTCTCGATGGACAAAGCGGAACTCCGCCGACATGAAAGTTGCGATCCGAAGGGCGGAACAGCGACACGGAACGTCATCCGGATATCGTCGATCCGATAGACTGAAGGTATTGACAAGTACTATATGCTGTGGTATCTTTTCCACACTCAACAATATGATGTGTTTTTGAAATGAAGTGCTCTTACTGCGGCTACAACGATTCAAAGGTCATAGACTCCCGGAACGTTAACGACGCTATCCGCCGCCGGCGTGAGTGCCTCAAATGCAACGCCCGTTTCACCACATACGAGAGGTCGCATACGAACTCTCTGATGATCGCAAAGAAGGACGGGCGACATGAGGAATTCAACCGGGAGAAACTGGCTAACGGCATCAGGAAGGCATGTGCCAAACGCCCGGTGCAATTAGAGACAATCGAACAGATCGTGGACGAGATCGAAGTCCAGCTACGCAAATCGGGGCTGGTGGAGGTGCCGGCATCGACCATCGGAGAGATAGTAATAGAGCGCCTGCACCATCTCGACGGCATCGCCTATATCCGCTTCGCCAGCGTCTATCGCAATTTCGCCGACATCGATGACGTGCTTGCAGAGGCGGATGCGTATGCTAAACAATCACCGATTCGTAATTCAAGGGCCCAGCTCCCCCTATTCCAGGAGGACGACTTGGATTTACTAAACGGCAAAGTCCTGAAGGATTCAAAGGAACTAGCAAGGTAAGTCATAGGAGCAAGACGATGGCAGCAAGTTCGGGCAAGAAGAACGGCTCTCTACCCTTCCATAACCGAATAGCGCGCGAAGTTTTCCACTATTGCGAATCCGAGGGCGTATCCGACCGCGAACTGGTGGAGCGGCTAACGGAACAGGTCATCCAGCGGCTGGACCACACCCATCAGCGGTTTCCGGGAATGGAGGTTGCCATACCGGAGTGGCGATTGGGGTCTGCCGAGATCCAGACCGCACTCAAGCAAATAATCTCTGAGGGGGACGACTTGCCAAAGGTATTAGATGAAACAACGCATGTCTCTAATGTCGAGGGGAACCAAAGTGGAAATGGGAGCAAAGATCAAAAGTCAACGAGCGCAAAGAGAAAGAAGTTAAAGGTCGCTACCAGTACAGCCATATTTAACATCGATGCCGTCGAGTTTTCGGAAAACGCGATGCGGGTGCTTGAAAAGCGATATCTGAGGACCGACGAACACGGCAAAGCTATAGAGACCCCGCAAGATATGTTTCGCCGCGTGGCGCATGACATTGCCTCAGCCGAGACGAACTACGGAACCGAGGAGGATGCCGCGCACTGGGAGGAGGAATTCTATCAACTAATGGCAAACATCGAATTCCTGCCCAACTCACCCACCCTGATGAACGCCGGCCGCGAGCTGCAGCAGCTATCCGCCTGCTTCGTCCTCCCGATCGACGACTCGATGGAGGGCATATTCGATGCTATAAAATACACCGCCCTAATCCACAAGAGCGGCGGCGGCACCGGTTTCTCGTTCTCCAGACTGAGGCCGGAGGGCGATACCGTCGGCTCCACAGGCAAGGTGGCCAGCGGTCCGGTCTCTTTCATGAAGGTCTTCGACGCCGCCACCGACGTCATCAAGCAGGGAGGCATGCGGCGCGGCGCTAACATGGCGATCCTCAATGTTAACCACCCGGACATAGAGAGATTCATCGGCGCCAAGGAGAACAACGATTCGTTGACCAATTTCAACCTGTCGGTTGCCGCCACCGACGAGTTCATGAGCGCGGCCGAAGACGGGCGGGACTACGACCTGATAGACCCCAAGGACGGATCGGCCTACGGACGCCTCAGCGCTAAAAAGGTATTCGATAAAATCGTTGAGATGGCATGGAAAACCGGCGACCCGGGACTCATCTTCATCGATCGCGTAAACAGGGACAACCCCAACAAGGACATTGGTATGATCGAGAGCACCAATCCCTGCGGGGAGCAGCCGCTGCTCCCGTACGAATCTTGCAACCTGGGTTCGATCAACCTGGCCCGCATGGTGAACGCCGACAGGAGTGAAGTAGATTATGACAAGATAGAAGAGACGGTGAAGGCCGCCGTCAGGTTCCTCGACGATGTAATAGATAGAAACCACTTTCCCCTGCCCGAGATAGCGGCCATGACCAGGAGGACGCGCAAGATAGGACTGGGGACAATGGGCTTCGCCGATATGCTTATCGAACTCGGCATCCCTTACGACTCGGATGAGGCGCTCAAGATCGCCGAAAGCGTAATGGAGTTCATCGATAAAACAGCGACATCCGCATCGGTAGCGCTGGCGGAGGAGCGCGGGGTCTTCCCGGCTTTCGACGGAAGCGAATACGGTCTCAAGGACGGGCCTAGGGTCAGGAACGCGACGAGGACGACGATAGCCCCTACCGGAACGCTGAGCATAATCGCCAATTGCTCCAGCGGCATCGAGCCGCTGTTCGCGCTGAGCTACATGCGGCACATACTGGACGGCGACGCGCTGGTGGAGGTCAATCCCTACTTCGAGGAGGCGGCCCGTAACGGCGGTTTCTACTCTGAACAGCTGATGCGAGACCTGGCTACAAAGGGCAGCCTGCACGACATCAAGGGGATCCCCGAGGAAGTGAATCGGGTTTTCGTCACCGCGCACGATATAAGCCCCAAATGGCATGTCAAGATGCAATCAGCCTTCCAGCGGGGCACCAATAACGCCGTCTCCAAAACGATAAACTTCCCTCAAAGCGCTACTAAGGACGACATCGCTCAAGCGTACAGGCTCGCCTATAAGGAGGGATGCAAGGGTATCACCATCTACCGTGATAGAAGCAAGGACAAGCAGGTCCTCAGCGTATCGGGCAAGGACGATCAGGAGCAGGAGAAGCTCGTAACGCTGGAACCTCGCAAGCGGGCGCGTATCACCACAGGCGTCACCGAAAGGGTCGCCACCGGATGCGGTAATATCTACGTTACGGTCAACTCCGATGACCAAGGCATCTGTGAGGTGTTCTCCAGCCTGGGCAAGGCCGGTGGTTGCGCTTCAGCGCAGTTGGAGGCCACGTGCCGGCTGATTTCCCTCGCGCTTCGCTCAGGCGTGGATGTAGCTGCGGTGGTAAGACACATCCGCGGAATAAGATGCCCATCCATCGCCTGGGAGCAAGGGCATTCGATTCTATCATGCCCCGATGCCATCGCCACCGTGCTGGGAAGGCAGATAAGCGCCGAAGAGGGCGAGACCGTCAATATCGAGACGGCTAAAGACGAGAGCGTCACCGTAAAAGCCAAAGTTGCAATCGATTCGCCGACAGTGAATTCAGGGGGACAGTGTCCCGATTGCGGCGGCATACTGGTATACCAGGAGGGTTGCCAGACCTGCCACAGCTGCGGATACACCAAATGCAGTTAAAGGGAGGAGTGAACCATGCCTCTCGACAGTTACATAATGATCGGTATAGGCGGGTTTTTCTTACTGCTGAGCATTATTGCCTTCCTCTGGGCCAAGAACGAGGACCGCAAGCTCGATGACGCCCTGTGCCAGCGTACGGACGTACATGAGTTCATGTCAGGGCCGTTACATATAGAGAGCGGTGCTCTCCGCGCGGGCGGATGGATATGCATGATAATAGCGCTGGTTCTGATAATAATGGGCAGCGTTTTCCTAGTTATTAATTGAGGAGGAATGACTTGGCACAAAAAACGGAGTTTGACACCAAGGGTAAGAACGAGTCCCTTGAGCAACTTCAACGCAGGCTTGATACCCTGGACCAGCGCCTGGATGATATCGACAGTATGATAAGCGCCATAGCTGAGCGCGCTATGTCGCGCCCATTGAGCATATCTATGTCCTGCCCCGGCTGCGGTAAAATAATCGAGATAGGCATCGTGGGCAGCGAGAAGATGATGCGGAACCCATGACTGCGTAACATGAATGTGAACAATCCGGCTCGGCAGTGGCTCTCCCAGGAGCGAGGTACTATTACCAGGGATTGGGGCGGGAGGATATCCATCGCTCTGATCTTCCCCAATAAATATTACTTAGGGATGTCCAGCCTCGGTTACCAAACCATCTACAGTATATTTAACAGCTACGACGAAATCGTATGCGAGCGGGTATTCCTGGATAGTGGCGGCAAGAGTATCGAATCGGGACGCCCCTTAGACGACTTCTCCATCCTCGCATTCTCCATCTCCAGCGAGATGGACTACTTCAACGCAATCGATATTCTTTCACGCAGTTCGACCCCCGTTTATTCGAGCGAGCGCGGCGATATGCATCCCGTAGTGATCGCCGGCGGGCCGTGCGTCACCGCAAACCCCGAGCCTCTCGCGCCCTTCTTCGACGGCTTCGCCATCGGCGAGGGTGAGGCCATCCTGCCAAATTTGATCGAGACCGTAACGACGCATATCGGCGATGGCCGTGACGCCCTGATCGAGGCGATATCGAAACTGCCAGGCATGTACGTGCCGCAACTACGCAACAGCGAAACGATCGTCCGGCAGTGGGCGCGGGACATAGACGACTTCGCTACGACAACTGCGATCCTGACACCAAACACCGAATTCAGCGACATGTACCTGATCGAGATCGCGCGTGGTTGCCGCTGGGGTTGTCGCTTCTGCCTCGCCGGATTCCACTTCCGCCCGCTCCGCTTCCGCTCGCTGGACAACCTGATAGAACAGTCCGAGAACGGCCTGAAATATACGAGAAAGGTCGGGCTTCTCGGTGCTTCACCATTCGACCACCCCGAGATAGACGACCTTGTGGCCTGGTTACAGCAGAGGGAAGCTCAGATATCGATCAGCTCCTTGAGGATTCGTCCCTTATCACGGGTGTCCCTCAGGGGACTTGTCCAAAGCGGTACTCGAACCCTGTCCCTGGCACCGGAAGCGGCGTCACAGAGGCTGCGCAACGTTATCAACAAAGGGATATCTGAGAAGGATATCGTTGAAGCTGTCGAATGGGTCGCCGAGCACCCTCCCCGTCAGCTCAAACTGTATTTCATGATCGGTCTTCCCACCGAGACGGAGGAGGACATCGAGGAAATGGTCAGGTTAACCACCGATTTGAAGGAGCGACTCGACCGGAAGCGAGCGGGGTGTCGTCTAACCCTCACTATCGAGCCGTTCGTGCCCAAGGCGGGTACGCCGTTCCAGTGGCTGCCGATGGCCAACTCCAAAACGCTTCGTCATCGGCTATCATATCTGAAAAGAACTCTCGAACGCAGAGGCATCGAGGTCAGGTCGGAAAGCGTACCGTGGGCTGCGGTGCAGGGCGTGCTATCGCGCGGCGACCGCAGGCTGGCGACGGCGCTGGTCCAAGTATCTCGCGAAAGAACGCTCTCCTCATGGCGACAGGCCCTCTCCGAGCTTTCAATCGACGCCGACTTCTATACAGGCAGGGAGATACCGCTGAACGAGCGGCTGCCGTGGAGCTATATCGACTCGGGTGTCAAGCTCGACTATCTCGAAAGCGAGCTGGAGAGAGCGGGAAAAGGAAGGCCCACTCCCCCCTGCCCTACCATCGAGTGTCACAAATGCGGGGTTTGCTGATATGGATATCGCGCGAAACTTAAGCGAGGTGAAGCGGCGCATCGCACGCGCCGCCGACAAAGCCGGCAGATCGCCGGATGAGATAACCATCATCGCGGTTACTAAAACAATTGCGATACCCGCAATCGAGGCGGCCATCGACGCGGGCATCGAGCACTTCGGCGAAAACCGGGTTCAAGAGGCCGAAGACAAGATAGTGAAGCTCATCGCTTCGGGTAGGCGTCCCATCTGGCATATGATCGGCCACCTTCAGCGCAATAAGGTCAAGACAGCTTTGGATATTTTTGATATAATCCACAGTATCGATTCGCTCAGACTGGCGCAATCAGTGAGCGCTCAAGCGAACATATCCGTTCCGGTGCTTCTCGAAGTAAACATAGCCGATGAGGAGACTAAATCCGGATTCCCGGCAGGCGGATTGCCCGAGGCAGTGGCTGAGATATCCAGACTGCCTAACCTGTCTGTCAAAGGCCTGATGACCGTCGCTCCGTTTGTCAGCGATGCCGAGGAAGTGCGCCCCGTATTCAGAGAACTGCGTAAGTTACGCGACACGCTCGGATTGGAGCACCTCTCGATGGGAATGAGCGACGATTTCGAGGTGGCGATCGAGGAGGGTGCTACAATGGTACGGCTGGGACGTATCATCTTCGGAGAACGTTTTTAAAGATACACTAGGAAAGGGGGCCTGAAGAAATGGACGCAACGCAACGACACATTGTGTTGCAAACGGGACGCATGACCTCTCCCGAAACACTGCTATGGGACATGGAGAACATCGACGGCCTGTCCATCGAGACGCAGCGCCTAGATGCGGCGTTCCTCGGCGGCGGGGTGGCCTGCTTCCTCACGATCAATATGGACAAATCGAAGCTGGAAGCGGTGGCGGAGGCCGTCAACAAGCACCTGAAGAGGCTGAAGAAGAAGGGGGACGACGACATCGTCGTGCTCATTGGAGGCCGGATCAAGAGCCAAGCCGAAGAGATTAAGTTCAGCGATGTCCAGTGCCGCCAGCAGGTCACGTTAAAGGGAAAAACCCCCGAGAAAATAAAGGAACTGCTGATCGAAGCGCTCGCGGAGGGCGCGTGAAGCTAGCATTCATCGGCGGAGGAGCGATGGGGGAGGCGATGATCCGCGGCGTTCTGGCCAAAGGATCGGTTGCGCCCTCGGACATACGGGTGTGCGACATCGACGCCTCCCGATTGGAAACCCTGCGCCAAATTTATAATATCGATACACGGGACGACTACGCATCCGCGATGGAAGGTGCAGACGTCATCGTGCTGGCGGTGAAACCGCAGGCCCTGCCCGGACTCATGCCCGAGATCAAAGACCGACTCGCCGACAGCCAGCTGGTGCTATCGATTATTGTCGGCGCCGGGATCGACACTATAGTGAAAGGTCTGGGCCACACGCGGATAGTGCGGGCGATGCCGAACACTCCTGCCCAGATAGGGGCCGGCATAACCGCATGGATCGCATCTACGGATGTGACGCCCGATCAGATGGAAGCTGCCAGGGGCATCCTCGAAGCGCTCGGCAGGGAGATATTCGTCCCGGATGAAGAGTACATCGACATGGCCACCGCCGTCAGCGGCAGCGGCCCGGCATATGTATTCTACATGATCGAGGGCCTGATCGAGGCCGCGACACGGATAGGCCTCCCGGGCGATATAGCCGGCGAACTCGCTCTGGAGACGGTACTCGGAGCCGCCCGCCTCGCCCGGCAAACGGGACAGGGTCCGGAAGAGTTGAGGATAATGGTAACATCTCCCGGAGGCACGACGGCGGCGGGGCTTGAACAACTCGAGAAAGGAAATTTCATTGAACTCATATCGCGCGCCGTGGCCGCCGCTCATAAAAGGGCTAAGGAGCTCGGTGACGGGTGAATATCTTCATAAGGGTTCTGAGTTATTTCTTCGAAGCGCTTGCCTTCATAATATTTATCCGCGCTCTAGTCACCTGGTTCGACCTGCCCGCCCGGCACCCCGTCGTAGCCTTCCTTGACCGTATAACACGCCCGATACTCGCGCCGCTCAGACGCATCATACCTCCCATCGGCATGTTCGATATAACCCCGCTGGTAGCGATCATAATCCTGATACTTATCGCACGCCTTCTCCTGCTTATTTAGCAGCCGGATTTGAATTTTTATGAAGTTGCAGTGAAATACGGACAGATGTGATTAAGTCGATTATGAGGTATACTACTAGCCTAGGGCCGCTGGCCCCGCCTTTGATACATGCGAGGGGTTGAAATGATGAAGAGCGTCACCATTGTCACCGATAGTGTCAGCTGTATCCCGGCGGAACTCGTCTCCCGATACGACATCCGTATAGTCCCGCTCAGGATAGTTCACGACGGCAAGACGTATCTCGACCAGGTCGATATTAGCCCTACCGAGGTATACCGCATCATGCGGCGAAACGAGGGTCTTCCCACTACATCGACGCCTTCCTCCGGCGACTTCCTCGATACGTTCCGCCAGCTGAGCCGGGACGCAAAAAGCATCCTGTGTGTAACCCTCACCGCCCAGCAAAGCAACACCTACTCCGCAGCAATGGTAGCCAAGGAAATGGCGCGGGAGGCCATCCCGAACACGCCTATCGAGGTTATCGACAGCCGCGCAGTGGGCGGCGCCCTGGGGTTTGTTGTGCTCGAGGCTGCGCGCGCCGCGAGCGAGGGGGCGGAGCTGGACCAGGCACTGCAGATGGCCCGCAGCATGATACCGCGTGTGCACTTCCTGGCGATGGTCGACACCCTGATATATCTGGCTCGAACCGGACGCATAGGCAGGGCCTCAGCGTGGGCGGGAACCTTGCTCAATATCAAGCCGATCTTGGGACACGAAACCTCCGTGGGAGAGACGACACCGGTGGAGCGGCCCCGGACCCAGGCAAAAGCAGTTAAGCGAATGGTGTATCTGATGGCTGATAAGGTGGGAGATTCCCCCGTGCATGTTATCGTGCACCACGCCGATGAGCTGAAAGAGGGCGAAAGGCTGAAGTCGGAGATAGGCTCCAGATTCAATTGCAAAGAGCTCCATCTGTCCGAATTCCCCCCGGCAATGGGAGTGCACGCAGGTCCGGGAGTGCTCGCCGTAGCTTTTTATACCGATGATTGAACCGAGGCGATGTTGACCGCTCCCCGGAAATAAATCCTTGATATAATTATTCCAATGAACGACAGGCAATTAACATCGGACGTAGAACTACTGATAGATAGACTCGGCCCGCTGCCCGAGCCCGCGGCTAAGCCTGTCATAATAGTGGTCAGCGGCCTCCCCTACAGCGGGAAGTCATACTTCTGCCGTCAGCTCGCCGGGCGACTGCCGCTCCCCATAATAGAATCGGATGCCATGAGACAGACGCTCTCGCCGACGCCGGATTACAGCAAGGGCGAAAACGACCGCCTGTTCCGCGCCTGCCACAACCTGATCGACAGCCTGCTGCGAAGGGGCGTCTCCGCCATCTTCGACGCTACCAACCTTATGGAGCGCCACCGCGAACAGCTGTACCGTATCGCCGGCAGGACCGGCGCCAGGCTCATCGTGGTGCGCGTCGAGGCGCCGCCTGAGGTGATTCGGCAGAGACTGGCGATGCGCCAGGAAGGGCTCGATCCGAACGACAAATCGGAGGCCGACTGGGAGACATATGAGCGGATGCGAGCCAATGCGCAGCGCATCAACAGGAACCACTTCGCCGTCGATACCTCACGCGACATCGGGCCTGCGATAGATAAGATAGTGCGTGAAGTAAATCGATAATCGATAGAAGCGCCTCTGAAAAAGAGGTGCATGAGACCAGTGTCATACGGTTTTATCGAATAACCCAGCTGTAGGGGCGAACCCCTGTGTTCGCCCTAGCTCGAAGTTAAAAATGGGATACAGGGGGGTTATAACGTTTTAGCAGAGCTCATATAATAGGAAGGTACACATGAAGATCACAGCCGTAACGGGAGATATAACAAAGCTGGCGGCGGATGCCGTCATCGTGAACCTGTTCGAGGGAGTGAAGCGCCCCAGCGGGGCCACCGCCGCGGTGGACAAGGCCCTCGGCGGGGCCATCGCCAAACTTATAAAACAGGGCGAGATCAAGGGGAAGCGCGGCGAGATCACCCTTATCCACACCATGGACAAGATAAAACCGGCGCGGGTCTTGGTCGCCGGTCTCGGCAGCAAGGAGCAGCTCACGCCGGCGGTGATACGCGAGGCCATCGCCGAGGCCTGCCGCTACCTGAGAAAGATGCCGGTTAAAGAGGTCGTCACCATCGCGCACGGCACCGGCGCCGGAGGTATCGACGCCACTGTATCGGCTCAGGCGATAACCGAGGGAGCCATGCTCGGCTCGTACACCTTCCGCTGGCACAAAACGAAATCGGACAACAACGGCGAGATCGAACGGCTTTCGATAGCGACGCCCGAGCGTCAGCTGCTGAAGCCGCTGAAGAAGGGCTGCGAAAAGGGCCGTGTCCTAGCCGAAGCGACGATTCTTGCTCGCGATGTCGCCAACGAGCCCGGCAACTTCATGACCCCCACCGACCTGGCTGCGGTGGCCGCGAAGGTGGCCGACGATTGGGGCCTGGAATGCGAGGTGTTCGAGCGGGCGGACATGGAGGAGATGGACATGGGGGCGCTGCTCGGCGTGGCGCGGGGCAGCGTACAGCCGCCCAAGCTCATCGTGCTTAAATACAGGGGCGACAAACGCTCCAAAAAAATCATCGGCCTAGTGGGCAAGGGGCTGACCTTCGACTCCGGCGGAATCTCGATAAAGCCGTCGGAGAAGATGGGCGATATGAAGGGCGACATGGCAGGAGGGGCCGCGGTCATTGCGGCGATGCGCGCCATCGGGGAGCTGAAGCCAAAAGCCAACGTCACCGCCATCGTACCGGCCACCGAGAACCTGCCCGACGGCAACGCCTACAAGCCCGGCGACGTGCTGAAGGCATCCAACGGCAAGACCATCGAGGTGGTGAACACCGACGCCGAGGGACGACTCATCCTGGCCGACGCGCTGAGCTACGCGCGCAAGCTGGGGCTGTCGCCGGTGATCGATATCGCCACGCTGACCGGGGCGTGCATGGTGGCGCTGGGCGACCTGTGCAGCGGCGGTTTCGGCAACGACCAAGGTGTGATCGACAAAGTTATCGCAGCGGGCGCGGATGCCGGCGAGCGAATCTGGCAACTACCGATGTGCGACGAGTACAAGGAGGCCAACAAGAGCGATATCGCCGACGTCAAGAACTCCGGCGGCAGGTACGGCGGGGCGATAACCGCGGCGCAGTTCCTGCACGAGTTCATCGAGGATACGCCGTGGGCGCACATCGATATAGCAGGCACCTCGCGCAGCGAAAAGGACAAAGGTTACGTGGTAAAAGGCGAGACCGGCGTGATGGTGCGCACGCTGGTCAATTTCGTGCTGGGGATGTGATGTTTCTCCGCATCTTCGATGCCGCCCACACTATATTATTGTCGAAAAAGAGGTGCCCTTCCGCGGAAGGGCCGGGGGAACTGGGGGTGTCCCCCAGTTTAAAAAATCCTCCTAAATCCTCCTTTACAAAAGGGGGACTCAAGGGGGATTGGGATACAGGGGGTTGATAAGACTTTTGGCACTGTCCGAACGTAGTAGTGAAGCAACGCCGCGATTATCATTATAAAAAGGAGGTTTTTTATGAAAATCAAATGGCTCGGCCACGCTGCTTTCTTAATAACAGCCGACGAGGGGACGAAAATCATCACCGATCCGTATACCCCGGGGGAATTCGGCCTCGAGTACAAACCGATCGACGAAGCCGCCGATATAGTAACCAAGAGCCACGATCACGCCGACCACAACAACACTAAAGCCGTCCCCGGCAATCCCCAGATAATAACCGGCGACGGAAAACACTGGGCAAAAGGGATCGAGCTGAACGGCATCGCGAGCTGCCACGACGAGTGCGGCGGCAAAGAGCGCGGCGATAACACGATATTCGTTTTTACAATCGACGACGTCACGATCTGTCATGCAGGTGACCTGGGCCATACCCTAACCGATGAAGAGACCTCCAATATCGGGCCGATCGACGTACTGATGGTGCCTGTAGGCGGTAACTTCACCATCGATGCTAAAGGCGCCGACAAAGTTATCGAGCAATTGAAGCCGAAAGTTGTGATACCGATGCACTTCCAAAACGACAGGTGCCCCAACTTCCCTGTAGCGAACGCGGAGCCTTTCCTTGCCGGCAAAACGAACGTCAAGCATGTAAACGATTCGAAGATAGAACTGAAATCAGGCCGGCTTCCGTCTGCCACGGAGATCATCGTCCTCAATCCGGCCCTGTAAAAACAGCCTGAAATAGAATATGATTGAAACGGTAGCGGCGGCGTCAGGCCGGGCGGGAGTGCGTATACCCGCAATTCGACAGTAAGAAGGTGCGCTATGAAAAGAGGCGGCTATTTTATCACCGTGGTTTTATGCGTCGTGATGTTTGTCGCGACAGCCTGCGGGGGCGGCACGAACGCCACACCAACCCCCACCCCAACACCAACCCCGACGCCCACTCCCACACCGACGCCGACAGAGGAACCGGCGGCGAATGTACCGGTCATCGGCTACCTGCCGGAAGGGTGGGTATTTGAATGCGAAGTAAGCTACAGCAATTACACGACCACGGGACAGACAGATGTCAAGGCCTTCAGGTATAAAAATGCGGACGATACCGGCTCGATATACTTGGCCGTCGGCGATATACCGCAATGGGCGTACGAGAACCAGGACGATCCCGATAAATTAATCGATGCGTTTCTCGATCAAGGATGCGCCTGCATAGAGCCCGACGAAACGGGCACGATGTTGTTTTGCGGGAATACCTCCGCTTACGTCAAATTCCACGATGAGGAATATGGAGCGTACGGCATTGTAACGATATGCATCAAGAACGAATCGATGGCATGGATCCAGGTCTCGTGGCTCGATGAGGCGCTCGACAACGAGATCATAGCTATAATAGAAAGCGTGACTTACTAATTTCAAATACCGGAGGAACGATGGAGCTTATACTCGAAACCAACCTGACCGACCTGCTGTACCGCGGCAAGGTGCGCGATACGTACGATCTGAGCGACAGTCTGCTGTTCGTAACCACGGATCGTATCTCCGCCTTCGATTCCGTGCTGCCCTGCGGCATACCGTACAAGGGCGCGGTGCTCAACCAGCTCTCCGCCTTCTGGTTCGAGAAGACGAACCATATCGTTCCCAATCATGTCATCAAGGTTATCGACGACATCGAGTGGCTCAACGAAATGTACGGCATCAGGGCATGCCAGGGCTACTACAAATACCCCGCTTATCTGGAGGGTCGCTCGATGATAGTCAAGAAGGCGCAGCGCGTCGACATCGAGTGCGTGGTGCGCGGCTACATCTCCGGATCGGCGTGGTCGGAATACAAGCAAAATGGCACGATTTCCGGGGTCAATTTCCCCGCAGGGCTGGAGGAGAGCGAGAAGCTGCCGATACCGATATTCACGCCGACGACCAAGGCGGATACGGGCCACGATGAGCCTATCAGCCTCGATGAGATGAAGAATCTCATCGGCGCCGACATGACCAAGGATCTCGTGGATAAAACCCTTGAGATATACCAGTTCGCACACAACTACGCGCTGGGGAAAGGCATCATCATCGCCGATACCAAGATGGAGTTCGGCCTAGTCGACAACAAGCTTATACTCATCGACGAGCTGCTGACCCCCGATTCGAGCCGTTTCTGGGAGGCCGACGAATACGAGCCGGGCAAATCTCAGACCAGCTTCGATAAGCAGTCGGTGCGCGACTGGCTGGTGGAGTCCGGCTGGGACAAGGAGCCACCCGCCCCGATGCTGCCCGACGAAGTGATAACGCAGACATCCGAGCGGTATGTAGAGGCGTTCCGCAGGCTCAGCGAAAGGGAGCTTCAGGTTGGAAGTGGTCAATCGTAACGCCGTCGAGGCCTTCATCACCAAAGACGCCTCGGAGATACGCGAGATTCTTGCGCCGCGGAATTCGTCGATCAAAAACCAGAGCCTGGCCGAGGCACGCGTGCTTCCGGGAAAAAGCACCGAGGAGCACTGCCATCCGGTGGCCGAGGAAATTTATTACATCATCGATGGCGTCGGAAGGATAAGGATCGATGGCGAGGAGCGGGATGTAGTGCACGGCGACGGCATCGTCCTCCTCCCCGGCGTGCGGCACAAACTGTGGAACACGGGCAAGG
>JAYEHL010000072.1:0-3548 GCA_034659515.1 Chloroflexota bacterium
GAAGGACGACTGAAGAATCTCTACGTCATATCCGATCCGCCCCACGACGAGATGCTTCACTTCGTTCAGCATGACAGCTAACGAAATAGAGGTGCCCTTCCAGTATTGGAAGGGCCGGGGTTTTAGAGCCTGCCCTGAGTCCTTCTACGGAAGGACCGAAGGGGGTGTCCCCTATTTTTATCAACCCACTTTCATAAAGGGGGACGAAGGGGGATTAGGTCAAGGGGATTGAATAAGACTTTTTGATTCGATCCAGCAGATGCATTATCGGGGAAGGGAGGAAACATGCCGCTGTATGAATACAAGTGTGAAAAATGCGGCGAGCAATTCGACATCCGCCAATGTTACGGGCAGGACGGCTCCAAATTGAAATGCCCAAAATGTGGAGAGGCGAATCCAAGGAAGCTGATATCCGGGTTCTCGACCTCCGCATCGAGCGCTCCCGCCGATTCAGGCCGGAGCTGCTACATACCCAGAGCTGGCGGCTGAGGTTGAAAGAGCGGCCCTCGGCGAGGGCCGGTGGAAATGAAACAATATAGCGGTCTCACAGTGTTATCGCTATGGAGAAACTGAAACTATTGCATTGAACCTGAAATTATGCTATCATGACGAACGTGTTTTTCCCGGATGGGGATTTGGGTCATAGGAGAGGGGGCCTGGTTCTTTGTGGATGACGGTGATTTATCATCACTAAATGAAAAGACCAGAAACCTGAAGGTGAGCGTGCCAGATGATGGGCACCGCTACAGCGCCCGAAGGCTTCCTGCAGCGAAGGTCGAAAATAAGTGGAGTATCCTAAACGAAGAGTTTAAGGCAAGCTTTACGGGGATGGGACTATCGGTGTAGTGAAGCGTTAGGTAGCTGTAGAAGGCATGCCGACTTCCACTCTCTCCTAGCCGGGGGGGTGGATTTTTTATCTGAGAGAAAGGGGGTCGATAACATGCACCTGATTATCGACGGTTTTGGAGTCAATCGCGAGGCACTCGAAAGCGAAGACATGCTTTACGATCTCCTTGACAGTTACCCTTCCCAGATAAACATGACCAAGGTCGCGCCGCCCCGGGTGTTCCGCTTCGTCGGATCGAAGCCCGAAGACTGGGGAGTGTCGGGTTTCGTCATAATCGCGGAGAGCCATATCAGCATACACACCTTCCCTGAAAGGCGTTATATAAACATAGACGTATTCTCCTGTAAGGACTTCGACGATAAAAAGGCCATCGAGGACATGAGAGAGAGATTCGGGCTCGCGGAGATGAAAACCTACGTCTTGGGTCGCGGGCTGCAGGACGCCCCCATCGAGATGGCGCAAATAAAATCAGTCTAAACTGGGAAGGGGATACATGCCACACAAAAGAAAGCCGGTCGTCCCCTTCCCCATTACCCCGGGATGTACCGTATCCGAGCTGGTGCAACGAATGGCGGGCACTTCCTTTCAAGCGAGAAACCTCGCCGGCGCGGTCAATGTATGGTCCCACATGCTTACCGGCAATCGCACCATCTTCCTCGGTCTCTCCGGCGCCATGATCCCCGCGGGGATGCGCGAAGTGATGGCCTACCTCATCGAGAACCGCCTTATCGACTGTCTGATATCCACCGGAGCGAACCTTGTGCACGACCTGCACGAGACGCTGGGCCGGGTGCACTGGCAGGGCCACCACAATGTCGACGACGTCGAGCTGGCGAACGAGGATATTTTCCGCATATACGACACGTTCCTCGAGGAGAACGCCTTCGATGACACCGAGCGCTTTATCATCGATTTCTCCGCGACCCTCGATCAGGATCGCCCGTACACGACGAGGGAGTTCTTCTACAGACTCGGCAGCCTGCTGTGCGACCAGGGCCAAGGCAACGGCATAATCACCGCCGCAGCAAAAGCCAACATGCCTATCTACTGCCCCGCCATCGTCGACAGCGTCTACGGCACGGCGCTGGCGGACGCCCGCGTAAAGGGGAAAAGCGGCATCGTGTTCGACCTGGTGAAAGACCTTGTGGAGCTGATACAGGTCGCATGCGCGGCGGAGGACAGCGGCGTCATTTTCATCGGAGGGGGCACCCCGAAGAACTTCATACAGCAGATAGAGCTCTGCGGCGACCTGTTCGATAAGGATCTCAAGGGCCACGAGTACGCCATCCAGATAACGACGGACTCCCCGCAATGGGGCGGCCTCAGCGGATGCACCTTCGAAGAGGCCCGCTCGTGGGGCAAGATACAGCCCGAGGCCTCCACGGCCACCGTCTACGCCGACGCCACCATCGCCCTGCCCATAATAGTGAGCGCGCTCAGCGAGGGCTCGGCGGATATCATCAAGAACCGCGTGCCGCCTGCCTTCGAGATCGGCAGAGAGATAACCGTACGGTAAACGGACATGGACAGCAGCATCTTTTACCCCCGGCGCAGCTTCTCGTTTCCCCCGGCGAAATATACCGATTTCGATTCCGCCCGGGTGGTGGTGCTGCCGATCCCCTATGACAGCACAGTCGACTGGCGCTCCGGCACGCGCGACGGCCCCAACGCCATTATCGACGCCTCTCATTTTATGGAGCCATATGACCACGAGCTGGGGCGAGAGATATACGAGGTCGGTATACACACGCTGCCGGAGCTTATACCTTCGATGAAAGGGCCGGAGGAGACCGTCGATAGGGTGTACAGCGCGGCGAAAGAGCTGCTGGAGAAAGGCAAGTTCGTGGTAATGCTCGGCGGAGAGCACTCACTGACGGTGGGCGCGGTTCGCGCGTACAGCGAGCGGTTCGATAATCTATCAGTGCTGCAGCTCGACGCCCACTCCGACCTCAAGGACGAGTACGAGGGCACCAGGCACAACCACGCCTGCGTCATGCGCCGTGTGATCGAATGCTGCCCGATAACGCAGGTGGGCATCCGCAGCATGAGCCCGGACGAGCACGGCTTCATCGAGCAGAACGGCTTGCGCCCCTTCTACGCCGGGGAGAAGCCGCTGGACGATGATGATGTAGATGCGATAGTATCCACGCTGACGGACGATGTTTACATTACGATCGATCTCGACGCCTTCGATCCGTCGATCATGGCAGCGGTGGGCACGCCGGAGCCCGGCGGCATGGGCTGGTACGAGGCCATGCAATTGCTGAAGCGCGTCGCGAGCGAGAAGCGCATCGTCGGCTTCGATGTCATGGAGCTGGCCCCGCGCGAGGGCCCGATAGCCTGCACCTACCTCGCCGCAAAGCTGACATACAAACTGATCGGACTGTCGTGTGGCGGCTCGCAGTAAAGATTTCCTTCCGATTTACATTCAACTCCGCCGACCACGTGTTAAAATTAGTTTAAATATTTCGAGTTATATTGCTGAGGTAAATAATTGGGCAGATCGTTTCAGATAGGCAAGATATTCGGCATACCGTTCCGGCTGGACTACAGCTGGTTCCTCATCTTCATCTTCGTAACGGTGATGCTGTCGATGAGCCTGTTCCCCAACAGTTACCCCGAGTGGAACACGGCCTATTACTGGATCGTTGGCGTCGGCACCAGCCTGCTTTTCTTCGGCTCGGTGGTGGTTCACGAACTG
>JAYEHL010000073.1:0-3544 GCA_034659515.1 Chloroflexota bacterium
TTCACTTTCTCATCTATTTGCTTACCGATGTTCTGATACAGTAAAAAGTAGAGTACTTGACCTGGTTCAAGTAGTTTGTGGTCTATAATGAATGGTATCCATATATCCACTGAATCATGTTGCTTTTTCAGTGGTTGCCAAGTTATCTTTGAACGTAATCCTCGTTCCGAGTTTTCAACCTTAGGTGTATTTGTCTGCTTTTGTCTTGAAACAACGACGAGGGACTGAGCTTCAAGGAAGGAGAAAGATACCAGCTTAGGATTCTCCAAAGCGCGTTTTGCTCTTTTCTCGGCTTGATCTTTCCAGTGCTTTAATATACTGACAGTATATTTTTTCTCATCGTTATCTACTAATTTGGCACAGGTTTGACATAGCCAGATGCCATTTTCAATAGAGCTACGCTCTTCTTGCGTTTGTTTTGGATTGTATCTAGGGGCAGGAGGTGTTGCGCCTTCTATATGTGCTGCAATCCCCACATTTATACTTTCGTCAACCTCTGTCCGTGGCCCAAAAGTTAGGGCGCAACAATTTGGGTTTGAACATAGTGTCCCAGCTTTCTTTTGGTTTTCTGGCTGAAATTGTCTCTTGTACTATTCACTTGATTTGTTATCCTAAAGTCAAATTTTTTAACTTGTGCTGTTCGTCATTATAGATAGTATGTTGAATTTGAGTCAAGCTGACATTACACAAATCAGTTGTAGGAATGACAAAAATTACTTCTTGTATATCCACGGCACCAGCGCCTCCCACTTCATATGGTGAGGGGGGAGCTTACTTAGTATCCGCTATCCAGCCTTTTCCCAGGGCTCTATGTCTCCCGGCATGACTATGAACGATGGGTGCGGCTCGGGATTAGCGATGTTTCTGACCTCCTGATATTTTCCTGCGTCGCGCGATTTCAGTTTTATCTTGAGGAGCTCCAATTCGTATTGAAGTTGGCCTATAGTTACCGGTATTTTAGGGCAGTCTACCCGGGGACCGAGTTTATTGAGGTCGAAATGGTAACCTCGTCTCATGGATTCTTCATGCACATACCAGAGATACGAATCTATCGCAGCTATCGGTGTCGAACAGCCTTTAAACCTCTCTAATTGCGGATGACGTTTATAGCCCTGTGTAGTGTCGCTCAAAACCGCGTGTGCCAGCAGCCCTTCGCGCCAGAGGGCTACGAGTCCTTTAGCATCGAGATAGTGGGGATGCAGACTCCATAATCGCACTGTTGGAAGTTTTCCTTTGTAAGTTCTTTACCTGTAGTATATATTAGGCTGTGATTCAAAACGCGTCATCCATATCTCGACTGCTTTCGAATATGTCACATACTGAACCTGCCCAGATTGAATGTAAGGCTCTATTGCGTCCAGTTTGGCAAGCAGTTTTGAATGTTCTTCGGTGTTGAAGATCACGTTTTGAGGCACGGTCAGGGTGACGGTGTACATTTTATCTCCCGGAATCGCGCCGGTTTCCATCTGATTCACCAGATGTTCAACGAATTCGGGGGCTGATAAGTGTTCGGTTTTATTGCCCCAGTCACTATGTTCGCCTGGCCCGATGTAGACCATGCGTTCGTTCGGATCGTGAACCCAGAAGTTGTCGTTGGCGCCTTTCGGTTTCCAGACGCCGGACGCGATGTCGTCGTTGCTGAAATTGCCCGCATGATGCGTATGACTCACCGCCAGTGTAAGCACCTCCGGCTGCCAGGTGAACTGTGGATAGAGCAGGCCCTGCTCCCCCGTGGCCAGCCGCGCGAATTGACCGGGGTCGTCCCATACCAGACCGCCCACGTTGTCGCTTATGGCGGAAGTGAGCGTACAGCCCAGATAACGAACATCAGCGTAGTTATCCTGTCCTACCTCCGTTCCGCCTTCCTGATGTGCATCGATTTCAAAACCGTAGTGTGTGGCTAAATAGTCAACGGTATTCAAACCATCGGTTTCGGCTCTCATTGCTTCCGTTTCACAATTGGTCGTACCGAGCAGGAACTCATAATCGATCTGCAGATTGAACGATACGCCTGTCTCAGATAGCATCTCCGCGAAATCCAAAAGCTTAGTACGATAACCGGGATAAGCGTCGCAATTTGCGTATATCGCTGTATCCTCTATATGACCGGCAATCGTGACATATACCAGCGGTACATCCACGGTTTCTTCAGGTTCCGTTGAATTATCACATGATAAAAGCGTTAGAAAGAGGATTCCTAAGAGGACAAATTTGCCGAGATTCATAACTTTCCTCCTCATTTACGATTGAACCACGGCACGAACGCCGAGACTCGCTTCATATGTTCCGCGTATTCAGGGCGTCGCGCTAGGCTGCGCTTGTCCATCATGGGGATGCTGATGAAGACGAAGAGCAGCGTCATCGCCAGCGGGCCGGCGATCGTCCACCAGTAGGACGGGTCGGCGGCGAGGCCGAAGAGGTACAGCCCCCACCAGAATGCAACCTCGCCGAAGTAGTTAGGGTGGCGCGAGTACCTCCACAACCCTCGATTCATGATCTCGCCCGGCTGCGGGTCGGATTGAACGAACGCCCGCAGCTGCTCGTCGGCCAAGCTCTCTATCAGGACCGCCGCAGCGGTGACCGCGATCGCAACCCCGTCGAGCCAGTTGAAGGGGTTGGTTCCCGCGGCGAGGGCGGGGTACAGCGGGAGGCAGCTGAGGAACACCACCAGGGTGGGCATCATCTCAATGCCGATAAGCTCCGTCAGCCAGAACCATCGCCCGTGTTTGGCCCTCATATCGGCGTAGCGCCAGTCCTCGTGCTTGAGGCCTCGCCAGCCCCTGGCCCAGTTCAATGTCAGCCGGATGCCCCAGAATGTTACGAGAAAGAGAATGACGAGTTGTCGAATATGGTCCCCGTACAGTGCGGCCGCCCCTGTCAACCAGAAAATACCTATGGCTACAGGCGCCACGCTCCAGTAGGCGTCGTAGAAGCTGGCGTTGCGGAAGCAGCGGGCGAAGGTGTAGATGGTGAGTGTCGCAGCCACATCGGCCACGAACGCGATCAATGCCGGATGGCGATCGCCTGCCGCGTAGCCGATGCCGACGGCTACGCACAGCGCTGCGATATAAGCCAGCGTGACGAGGGCCAGGGCCCTGCTCTTGTCCTTGGATTTCGATTTTGAATCGTCCATAAAACTGTGGGGGAATATTAACAGCTCAACGTAAATCAGTCAACCGGATAAAGACTTGTAGGAGGAAGGCCTGTCGGTTATTATGGTGCGGGACACGGATTGGTCTATGGATAGTATCGATATCGATCGCATAGTACGTTCAAGGCGCAGGACGTTTTCGCTGGAGATAGAGCGAGACGGGAGGCTGGTCGTTCGCGCTCCGCAGCGGGCGTCTATGAAGGCGATTCGCGAGGTGGCGGAGGATAAAAGACAGTGGATCGAGAGGAAACGCGAGGTTGCACGTAAAAAATATGCGGAGGTTCATCCCAAACGGTTCGTTGACGGCGAACGCTTTCTATATCTCGGGAGCGAGTATCTGCTGAGCGTGGATGGAAGAACTGAGTCGCCTCTGGAGTTCGGCGGCGGGGGATT
>JAYEHL010000074.1:0-3495 GCA_034659515.1 Chloroflexota bacterium
ACAGGGGTGAAAACAGGTTGGTTTTGAAGTAAAAAGGCTCTTGTAGGGTCTCTACCCAGGCAGTCAGTAGAAAATTCGCCGCTGCTTTGAAAGGGTATGGCTGGATACAACCTTTTTCAGCAGTCTCCTAAAATACGGAGGGTTAAATGGCTGAAAAGTACGATGTGATCGTTGTGGGTGCGGGACTGGGTGGTGTAGTATGCGGGGCGCTGCTGGCCAAACGGGGGCTGAAGGTTCTGCTGCTCGACAAGAACAGCCGCGTCGGCGGGAAGCAGATGGGCATATCCTCGAACGGGTTTAAGAGCGAGATGTGGCCTACGTACGGCATACCCAGGGAATATGGGCCGTTTGTGGATGCCTTCAAGGAACTGGGTATAGAGTCCAAGCTTGAGTTGATCCCCGGCTCCAACTGCCTGATGTACCGGCAGCCGAAAGGTAAATGGGCATCCACGATAAATCCGGCGGGTAAAGTGGATTTGGACTCCACTCTCAATATGTTCAAGGCATGGCAGTTGAGTCAGAAAGACACCGATACTGCTGTGGGCGTCCTGGCCGAGATGGCGATGATGACGCCGGAGCAGCTGGACGCGCTCAATGATGTCAGCGTCCAGCAATGGCTGGCACAACACGGAGACCTGCCGAAACCGCTGTTCAGCTTCCTCGCCGTCCAGTCCAACCTGATGGCGACCGGCGTATATGAGCTGATGGCGATATGGGAGCTAGCGAAGATCATGCAGATATTCGCGGGTAGCACTAACTGCTTTCCGAAGGGCGGTTACTCGAAGCTGGTGAGCGATGTAGTCGACGTGCTCAAGACAAATGGCGGCGAGGTGAAGCTCAGGGCCAGGGTGGAGCGCATTCTCATCGAAGACGGTCATGTCACCGGCGTCGCCACCAATGACCGGGTGTACAAGGCTTCCATCGTTGTCAGCAACGCGGGCATCCAGCCGACGGTGCTGAAGCTGGTGGGCGAGGAATATTTCGACAAGGCGTACGTAAACTACGTGAAGAGCATCGTGCCCAGCTTGGGGTTCTGCTGCCAGCGCTACATCTTCAGCAAGCCGGTGATGGAGCACGGCGTATACATTGGCACATCCGCAGACAGCTATCTGGATGTGCAGCGCCTCGTTGACATGAAGGAAGGAAAGATACCCGACGTCGTGTCGTTCTACGCGGTAAACCCGGCGCACTTCGATCCCGAGATGGCGCCCCCCGGCAAGCAGATGCTGCTCGTCGGCACGTGGTGCTCGCCCGATCCGAAGGACAAACAAATCAAGGCGCTCCAGAGGAAGGTGGATGAGCAGTTTATAGAGATGTTCCCCAAAGAGTCTAAGTATATCGTGGCGAGGGAGGGGTACGTGGGCCCGTCACAGGTATCGTTTCTCAGCAGGGATTCTGTCCTACCCGGAGTTGGAGGCGAGGCCGTGGGGCTAGCGGTGAGCGTGGGTTATTGCGGCCTCAAGAAACCTGCGGTCCAGGCCCCGATAAACGGCCTGTTCTACGTTGGTCACGACGCAGGGGGCGCTGGCACGCTCGGCACGCACCAGGCGGTCAGCTCCGGCGTGAAGGTGGCTCCGGTGATACAGATGTATCACAACGAAAGAGTGATGTTCGGATAACTGCGACGCAAGCTGTAGAAATGCGATAATCCCTTGATTGTAGGTGAACCCCCGGATCGAGATATCGATTCCCGATGCGGGGGTTCATTCGTTTTTACTGAAATTGCCGATGCTACTTCGCCGAAAGGTCTGCCGCGTGCCGGGCGGCGCGTCGTCCGGCGAACACGCAGTCCGCGATGGAGGAACCGCTAGCGAAATAGCTATTGGAGCAAAGCCCCACGGCATTCCGTCCGGCGGCGTACAGACCCTCGATCGACGATCCGTCCTCTCGCTTAACCTGGCCGGTCTCTTCGTTCACAACCAGGCCGCCGAGCGTCATGGCCGCGGTAGGGATTCCCATCTTAGTTAGAGACAAACCTTGAAGAGAGCAATCCAGAGCATAGAACGGCGGCGTATCCTGGGGCACGAAGCGCTTCTCCATTTTGCCCAGCGGATCGGGTTCACCCTTCCTCGCGATGTCGTTGTACTTGGACATCGTGTCCTCGAGGCCTTGCGGGGACACACCGATCTTGGTCGCCAGCTTCGCAAACGATGAGTCTTTCTTCCGGCTGATGCGTACCATGGGAATCATGGTCAACTTCTGAAAGAAAGCGCACTGGTCACCGAAGTGACTCACTGCTTCCTTGTAGGTTTTGCTGTCAAAAATCAGGCAGGCATCGCCCCCGTTATCCACGATGTAGTCCCCTTGCTTCCCGCCGTAGAGGTCCTCGCTGCAAATGCGCTGGCCCTGCTTGTTGACCAGCACGCCCTGCATCAGCGCCTCGGGAGGCACGTAGAAGCGCCAGGCGGACATCTTATCCATTTGTGCCGTGGCCCCGCCGGCGCTCTCTCCCAGGCGTATCCCGCCACCATCGTCGGCGTAGGTGCCCAGCGGCAGACACCTCAGGAAAATAGGATTGTGTTTCTGTACCATCTCCTTGCTAAATATAAAACCGCCGGCCGCCAGTATGACGCCTTTGTGCGCCAGCGCACGGTATGGCCGTGAGCGTAACTTCCATATCGTCGCGCAAATGGCATTGAGCATCTTCCCTACCGGCGGCGCGTAGGTATTGGCCTTAGCGTTGATCGTGGTAAGAAATCCGTGAACCCGCGCCGAGATAAATCCCTGCCGCAGTGAACGGCCTTCCACGCCTATCACCCTACCATCATCCGCGATGACCAGGCGCTGCACCTGAGTCTGGCAGCGCACCTGGATCCCGCGACTACGGATAGCCTTCTCCAAGGCGTGGAACAGCGCGAGGCCCGAGATCCCCTTGCCCTTGGCGCGGTGACCGCGGGGCGCGGGCTTGGCATTTGCTTTATATTTACCGTTATTCTCGCTTCCGGAGTAGTAGAGGTAGTAATCGTCCGTGGGGTAGGAGGTCTTGAACGGGCACAACGAAGCCTCGAAGGGAACTCCTGCCTCCTCCAGCCAGCGGATCATATCCGTAGACTCCTCGCAGAAACGGCGGAGCGTCTCATCCGACATGACGTCGCCCACCTCCTGCTTCAAATACTTGTACATCTCCTCCGGTGTATCGTCATACCCCACCGCTTTCTGGTACGAGGTACCGCCGCCCGCATAGACGATAGCGCCGCTGGCAGCCGTAGCCCCACCCCCATGACAGCGGTCCAGCACCAGCACCGAGGCCCCCTGCTGATCTGCCTCCAGCGCCGCGCATGCGCCCGCCCCACCGAATCCGACAACTATTACATCTACTTCAGCATCCCAATGACTGTTCCCCTGTTTTGAAGTCATCCATTCCTCCTGGGAGAGCCGGGCCCCTTTAAGCTAAACAAAAAAGCAGGGGCCGCACGCTCGTTTATCCAAGGTATTCTATCCACAATTTTCCATATTGGCAAGTACTACAAAAAGACGGATATCGGATAACCCGGA
>JAYEHL010000075.1:0-3447 GCA_034659515.1 Chloroflexota bacterium
GAGATAGAGCTGGGATCATGGCAGTCGATGGCAAAGAAGGTGAACTGGCGATATCCAAAGATAGGCAATTTCCAACTGAATACGGTCATCGACTCCCTCAAGGCGATGCAGCTGCCCCTGGACAACACGGTCGGCCTGTTCCGAGCCTCCTACGAGATCGTGAATCCCAACCTTGTGTACGAGAGGGTGGAGGAGTGCCGCACGCTGGAATATCTTAAGAAGGCCGAGCCGGAGCGCATCATACCGATGTGCCACGAGCTTGAGAAGCCGATAATAGAGGCATACATGATGAATCCGAAGATCAAGTTAACGCCTCTCAAGCTGCCGCCCCACGAGGACCCTAATGAGAGGCCGTGCTGTATCTGGGAGATCAAGATAGAAGAATAGTCTGCCACGGAATCGCCGGAGTGCGGACTTATACGCAAAAGAAAAATCTATCGATTTAATACAGCGCCTCGCTGAAGCGAGGTGCTGTTATTTATATACCGAACTAATTGCCGAACCTCGATAAAAGACGCAGGATAAACTATGCCCATACATGACCAAGATTATCAGAAGGTTGACACAACGCCTCATCTGTCATAAAATTTCATACGTAGAGTGCGCTCACCGAAATGGCAAACCCGCTGAAAAGCGGGGACGCAAAGCTACGGGTCTAAAGCTGCGGGCTAAGACCGCCGAGCTACCGAAGTCGATTTGGAGACGCCTTCGGGTTAATTGAAAGATCGCCCGAAGGCGTCTTTGTCTTTGAGGTTTGGCAGTACGTCTTGGATTGCATTGAGCCGCTAGCAGGTTGCGATAATCGCACCACAAATTGATTCGACAACGATCCAGGTGCGCTCAGACTGAAAGGCGAAGAAAAAACCGGAGAACAATTCATAAAAGAAATGTTGATACTTCGCAGAAGAATCGCTTAACTGGGAAGCACTCCCAATGAAAAATATCCCCGCAAAGAAAGTCGCGCACGGTCTTCACAATAAGCGACACGATATCTCATAGTAAGAAAGTGTTGATGAACGATTATATCAATTTCCTCCCCGAGACCGTAATCGAGGTCGACATTCAGGGCAAACTCATTTTCGCTAACAAAGCCGCCTTCGATAAATTTGGTTACACTCAAGAGGACTTCGAAAAGGGCTTGCATATCTTCGAATTTATTCCGCATGAGGAATGGGATAGGGCGAAATGTAATCTCGAAGTAGTGCTGAAGGGCGGAGACCTTGGTGTTTCAGAATACACTGTCAAGCGGAAAGACGATTCCGTTCTCTCTGTAATAATACATGCCAACCGGATTTTAGATGATGAAGGCAACCCGAGAAGCGCCATATTAATTATACTCGACATCACCGAGCACAAATCCATGGAGGAAGAGCTCAGGGAAAGCGAAAAGAAATATCGAGCCCTTTTTGAAAGCAGAATCGACGGTCTGGCAGTGATCGATGCCGGCACACTGAAAGTTTTGATGTGTAACGAGCTTGCCGCCAAAGTATACGGTTTCAACTCAGCGGAGGAAGCGATAGGCGTAAACGCCATCGACTTTATCCATCCTGAAGACAGGGATAGGACACTCAGGCATATATTAGTCCACATGTTCGAAGAAGACAGTCAACAGGTCAATGGGTTCAGGACTATAACAAAGGACGGCCGCGAGAAATGGATTGAGGCGGTAGGTGTAGTCATCGAATATCAGGGGAAAACTGCGGGGCTTGCCTCGTTTAGGGACATCACGGAGCGAAAACAGATTGAGGAGGCCCTCCGGAAATCCGAGGAGAAGCTGCGGTTCATGTTTGAATCCATGGGTGACGGCACAGTAGTTACCAATCTTGCAGGCAATATTATAGATGAAAATGAAGCCTGTATACGCATTTTTGGCTACGATAACAAGGGAGACTTCATAGGCATTAACGGCCTCGAGTTTATATCCGAAAAAGACCGGGGACGGGCCAGAGAATCCCTGATGAGAGCGTTGCAGCAAAACAAAAGCGAAACTATGGAATTTACCCTGACAGGCAAAGATGGCAGGGAATTTCAGAGCGAGATAACAACCGCTTTGCTTCGCGACCAAACTGCCAGTCCCTCGGGATTTATATGTGTTATACGCGATATCACAGAACGCAAGTATATGGAGAGCGCCCTGCGGGAATCGGAGGAAAAACTGCGCCTGATCTTCGAATCCATCGAAGACGGCATAGTAGTTATCGATACAGAAGGTAAGATCCTAGATTTGAACGAGTCGATCTTACATCAGGCCGGATATCAGAACAAGAGTCAACTTATAGGTATAAATGCCTACGAATTTGTATCTCCCACGGATCGTTCGCTGGTTAACGAGGATATGCAACGCCGGTTGGAAGGAAATCCCAAGGCAAGAATGGAATACGCAGTCCGAACCAAGGACGGCAACTACTTCGAGACTGAGTTGACCGCTGCTACACTACGCGATGAGAACGGGGATCCCACAGGATACATCGGGGTTCTACGAGATGTTACTGAACGCAAGCGGGCTGAGGAAAAACTGAAAGAGAGCGAGAAGAAATATAAAGAACTCGTAGAGAGCGAAAGGGATGTCATTTTTGCCATCGATGCAGCCGGCATAATCACCTCAGTGAACTCCGCCGTAAATGCCTGGGGTTACGGGGTTAACGAAATCATTGGAAAAAACTATTCCGTGTTCATACCGGCGGATTCGCTTGATAGACTTTTAAAGGAGTTGCCGATATCCCTGTTAAGCAAAGGGGATGTAGTTGCAGAGACATTAGGGCTTGACAGAGAAGGAAAGTGGCGCCCCATAGAATTCAGCGCCACAGTAATAAATAGGGATGGCAAGTTCGCCGGCGTTCGCGGCATAGTGCGCGATATCACCGAACGCAAACAGGCGGAGGAAAAACTGAAACAGCGCAACCGCGAACTGGCCACGTTAAACAAAATCGCCGAGGCGGTCAGTCATCCACTGGGCCTGAACAGGGTATTGCGCACGGCGCTGGACAGCGTCCTGGAAACGATGAAATTCACGTCAGGCAGCATCTGGCTGATCAATAAAGATACCATGGATTGGAGATTGATCACGTCCCGAGGCGCTAAAGAAATACCGGTGGATGCAGGAGAGATGAAAAGAGCAGTGGATAGCGGCGAAGTCACTTTCTCAGTATACTTTCCCGAAAGCGAAACCTCCCTAACTGAAGAATTATCATCAGCCAAACCCGAGGAGGCCAAATCCATCATCGGAGTTCCTTTAAAGGCGAAGGGCGAGATATTGGGCGTGCTGGGCGTCGTCTCCAAAAACCAGGTGTTCACCGCCAACGACATACGTCTCATGGACACGATAGGCGACCAGATCGCCGTCGCTATAGAGAACGCCCAGCTGCTCGAGAAGTTGAATGAGTTGTCGATAACCGACGAGCTAACCGGATTGTACAACCGCCGCCACTTCTATGAAGTAATCGAGAA
>JAYEHL010000076.1:0-17262 GCA_034659515.1 Chloroflexota bacterium
TAGCTGTTTGATAGACCGCGTGTGTAAGGCGTGTGAGCGCTTAAGCTAAGCGGTACTAACGGCCGAGGGCTTGACCTACACTAACAGTTGAGTATATCGAGGTTTATTGCGGCATATTCAGTAGTGGCGCGGGATAGAGCAGTGGTAGCTCGTCGGGCTCATAACCCGGAGGTCGTTGGTTCGAATCCAACTCCCGCTACCAATTGCACGTTTAAAAAGACCCTGAAAAACGGGTCTTTTTTTATTTTGTCGCCATCTCGGGAACTTAATGAATGAAAGAGGCGTCTTTATTAAAGAAGTCGTAGATCGATATGCCTGACAAAAGCTGCGTGTTTTCGTTTTTATAGTTAAGTGGAGATCGCGGTTATGTTGCGCGGCTTTGGATATTGCGATATTTTGGGGGTAGGATAATGCTCGATGTGGAGATGCGGAGGGATGAACTGAGTAGATCATCTAGCCCCGAGTTCAAAACAAAGGAAGACGCGCTTGCCGATCTTTATGATGAATGTTATGACAGGGTCGTGTGCTACATCTTCGTTCGAGTCGGGAATCAGGCCGATGCGGAGGACCTGGCTGGCGAGGTGTTCGTCAGGGTAGTAAAGTCGTTGCGGCGAAGGCTGCCGCCATGCGCAGATTTTACGCGGCTCTGGGGGAGCATAGAAGGAGGGTGTCGATGATAGAACGGACTATGGCACAGTTGCAATCGTTGTTTAGCAAAAGATGGGCAATGACGACGGTGACGGCGGTACTGGTGGTGGCGCTTCTGGGTACCGGCGTCTATTCGATAGTGACCGGCGGCGGGACGGTGATTAAACCGGGGCCGATCGATGTAGGAGAGGGGATAGCAGTCGACAATTTTTCCTCGGCGGAGGAGTTCGTGGCTTATCTGGCGGAGGCCGACTCGCTGTATGCTTCCGCTGCCAACTGGGGTTCGTTCGGTGAACCTGTCATGATCCCCCGTACTTCCTTTTTCGAATCAGCGGGATTGGATGAAGGCGGCGTATTCTCATCGGAAGCAATCCCGCAAAGGGTTTCCGGCACCAATGTGCAGGTAATGGGCATCGATGAGCCGGATATCGTCAAGACGGACAGCATAACGATCTTCTTCTCTCAGGACGAATACTATTACTATTATTATGAGCCTTTCGAAATAGACATCGATGTCAAGGAAGGTGTGATGCCGCCGGAGCAGAGCGCCGGGACGAAGATAATAAGTGCGTACCCTCCGGCGAACATGTCGGTTGTGAGCGAGATCGATGAAAACGGAGAGATGCTGCTGTATGGCGATGTCCTGGTGATCTTCACATATGATGCCATCTACGGGTACGACGTATCGGATCCCCAGAATCCTGTAAGCGAATGGCAGATCGATATAGGAGAAGATACATATACGGTCGCGGCAAGGCTGTATCAGGGGAAGATATATCTGGTGACACAGACTTACATCGATACCTATAATCCCAGCCCTATCTGGCCGGTGGAGGTCAGGGGCGTGCCTGTGCAGATAGACTACTTTAACATCTACCATCCTGTTGAGCCGGTTCCTTCGGACGTTACTTTCAACGCCATGGTCTTCGATGCTGAGACCGGTAATATGGAGAACGTGGTCTCCTTCCTCGGTTCCGCCTACACTTCGGTGGTTTACATGTCGGGTAACGCGATCTACGTAACTTACTCATACTCCAATGATATCGCCCCGTACATATTCGAATTTTGCACGCAGGCATGTCAGGGTATATTGCCCGATTCGGTAATAGAGGATATCAATAACCTCTGGGGATATGATATAAGCGACAGGGCCAAGTTGACCGAGATCGAGGTTATCATCGATGAATATCTTTATTCACTCGGCAGCGATGACAGATTGCGCGTCGAGAGCGATCTCAACAATGCGCTGCAACAGTATTATGATGAACATAAGAGAGACCTGGAGAGGACGGGGATCGTTAAGATAGGGCTCGACGGTTTCGCACTCTCGGCGAGCGGCAGCGTGCCGGGTACTTTGCTGAATCAGTTCTCGATGGATGAATATGAGGGCTATCTCAGGGTAGCGACGACGGTGGGCGACGGATTCAATACGTACTACTGGATGTTCTGGGTCAGCGGGGAGAGCGCTAACGATGTCTACGTGCTCGACGGCGATCTGAACGTGGTCGGTGCCGTACAGGACCTTGGCTTGACGGAGCGTGTGTATTCGGCGAGGTTCGTAGGGGACAAAGGATATCTGGTCACGTTCAGGCAGATCGATCCATTCTATGTACTGGACCTTTCCGATCCACTGAGCCCGCAGCTCGAGGGCGAGCTTAAGATCCCGGGTTATTCCTCCTATTTACACCCGATAACGAACGATAAGATACTGGGTATCGGCGAAGAGGATTGGAAAGTGAAGATATCCCTTTTCGATGTGCAGGACCCGAGCAATCCTATCGAGCTGGACAAATACATCCTGGACGATTATTGGTCCGAGGTGCTGGAGACCCACCACGCCTTCCTGCTGGACGAGAAACATGAGATCTTCTTCCTGCCCGGAGGGAACGGGGGCTACGTATTCTCGTACGAAAACGATCGGTTGGAGTTAGTGAAGGCTATCAGCGGTGTAGATGCGGAAAGGGCTCTCTACATCGATGATTACCTGTATGTTGTCGGGGATGACAAGGTCGTCGTCTACGATGAGGTAAGCTGGGAGCAGGTAAGCGAACTCGATCTCTGATCCGTGTCGGTTGAGCCGTTACAAAATCGATCATCGAGGCCGTGATTGTCTTTAAGTCAATCGCGGTCTTCTTGTTTGCAAACATGACTCATTCCGGGTGAGGCGATCTCTTCCGTCCGTGCGCGTAGAACAAAATCGCCAGAGACAGGAAAATCAGCCCTGCGATTATGCCGACGCTTGCCAGTATCGCAAAGAAGATGATGTTGCCCATGACTTCGCCCAGCGTATTCGATCGAAACGCGGCGTTTATATAGGCTATCGCAGGCAGCAGCAACCATTCAATCCCGAAGATCAAGAAGAAGCGGAAGTGAACCTTGTGAGGTGGACTGCGAAACAGCATTACGGCGAATGCCACCAGGCCCGCAAGGAAAACGAGTCCGCTGAATCCCCCTGCCTGGTCCTCACGGAAGAAAAAGGCGAATATCGCTACCAGCAAGAATGCGAGTAGAAAGGCCTCAATCGATCTGATTATGTACTTCATCGAAAGGTTTGTCCGCTCGGATTTGTTGTCGTCACATCTTGCGGTATTGTACCATCTTTGTTGACATTGATATTGCCGAGGCTTGGCGGTGTGAGCTAAACGCCACGGATATATTTACAATTATCATTTGGGTTTGACAGCTATGGTACAATGGGTGAAGGTAAGAAGAAAGGGGGTTTGAGAAAGAACGGATGGTTGTAGTTGAATACATTCTCACTTTTGTTATCGGATTGCTTGTTTTAACTACGTGCCTGTGGCTCGCGATGAAAATAAGCGGAGTCTCAGGCACCTTTGTTACATTACTGATCACCGCTGCCGTTGCCGCATTGATAGGATTGATACCTGCGGCCGGGGAGTATCTGAGTATTATCGCTCTGTTTGTGGGTATTACCAAATTTACCGACGCGGAGTTATGGCCCGGTGCGATTCTAATGGTTATTGTATCCTGGGGTATCTATCTTCTGATAATGATGTTTCTTATATCTGCGCTAGTTGAGAACTTGTAGTCAGGACTAAGGGGCTGTATGTTCGAAGCTGGAAAGGGCATGGTAACGCCATGCCCTTTTTCTGTTGGATATAAGCGGCTTGGGGTTTCGACGCATTTCAGCGCGTATTTTGAATCGTACAAGTTTACGGCCAGACGCCCCGATAGCCGTCGGTGTCGTTGGAGTCGCATTGGTCGCCGATACATTTCGAGAACACTTCGCCGTATGAATCAACCGCCCATAGGTAATGTGCACCAGCATCGCACTGGCAATCGCCTGCGTCGCAGTTGTCGTTGTCCTCTCCTTCGATCGCCGCGCAGCCTTCGGGCACGTTGTTCATCAATTCGCAGATGTCGATGATAAAGTAGGTGCCGGCTGGTTCGGTCAGGGCTATGCTGGTTCCCGAGGTTGGGAGATCGCCATCGTGAGCATCCCGGTAGTCGGCCACTTCCTCTGCGATCTGGCCCGCCGCCGAGTTATATCCCTCGTCGGAAAAAGTATCGAACATGGTGAGCCAGTAGACGGCGACTATCACACCGAGAATTATCACTATCGATAGAGTGGTCCTCCAGTTTTTCAGCCGGTACATGGTGTCCTCAAATATATCCGAATCTACTTATCGATTTCGTTATGGCCACACACCCTGATACCCGTCGATCTCATTGACATCGCAGCTATCGCCGATGCATGTCGAGTGGACGTTACCATCGGCATCGACCGTCCAGATGTAATGGGCGCTGTCGTGACACGAACAGTTGCCGCTGTCACAGTTGTCGTTGTCGCCCCCGGCGATGGCGGCGCAGTTATCGGGCGGGAGAAGTATGAGTTTCGCGTCCAGCAGCGTGCAGATATCGATGATGTGCTGGGTGTCGCCGTCGACGATGACTTGTGCAGCATCGCTTACAAGGGGCAAAGCGCCATCATGCGCCTCGCGATAGCCGTCTGCCGCGGACTGGACCTTATCCTTCCAGTCGCTATACGCTTGCGGATAGGCTGTGTTGAGGGACTGGCCGGCGAAATACCACCCACCAGCCACAAGGCCAACTACAATGATGGCCAGTATTATCGACCGCCAGCTTTTGAGCCATTTCATCGGTCGGGTTCACATCATGGCCAGACGCTTTGATAGCCATCTGTGTAATTGGTATCGCAATCGTTGCCCATGCAGGATGAGAGCATATTTCCGTCCAGGTCTACAAGCCAGATGTAGTGAGCGCCGGAATCGCAATTACAGGTTCCCGCGTCGCAATTATCGAAGTTGTCGTCTCGGCAGCCGGTGGGCACACCTTCCAGCAGGTCTCCGGCGCCGATGAGCTCGCAGATGTCGAGGATGTTGAACGTGCCTGCCGGATATAGCAGGGTGATCGATCTTGTGGTGTCGGGGATCGATCCATTGTGGCTGGCGGTATACGTATCGAGAGCTGTTTGAATTTCGCCCTTGACCGTAAGGTAGTCTTCATCATACTCGCACACGGATATGATAAGCTGCTGCGTCATACCGTTGTCGCTCTCGTTAAGCTCGGCCACCTCGCTCATGGAATCGGCCATAGCGGTGGTGTTGAAGGTGCCGGTAATATCGCTCTCCAGCGCCATTTCGGTTTGCACCGTTACCGCAGCTCCGGGGGCCAGCGCGGGCAGGTTGTCCCATCGGTCGGTGCCGGCATACAGTGTCCATGACCAATGGCAGGCGGGCGAGGCGAGCGTCCCCTGGTTCTCGATGGTGACGGTCACCTGGATAGGTTCGCCGGTACATCCGGTGACGGGATCGAATGTCACGCCGGTGACGATGAGATCCGCCATGGGCGGGGGTATCGTGGGCGTCGGGGTGGGTGTGGGCGTGGGTTGAGGCTCCTCCTCACTGCATGCAATAGTTGTTACCATGATAAAAACTGCCAGTAGTGCAAAAACGACTCTCATTGACTTCATTCTTCACCTTCGCTATTCGGGACCTTCCTACGGGAATCCTCTCCCGTAGAAAGGTATTGCGATATTATACCACTTAATACAAGCCCTGACAGCATGTCCATCGATTGGATTGTAAAATCGAAAGAGCCGGAATCAGCAGGCCTTTGCGCCAGCGATCGGAAGATGATCGATCCGGTGATGAGCGTGGATACAGGCCTCTCTGTGGTGAAATACTTGATAAATGGCTTGAAAAGAGATATAACACTATTTGTCACTTATATCAAGGAGGACTGGGATGAGCAGAGGTTTTCAGCGGGGTTTTATGCATTTTGCCGAGAATTGTAAGATACCTCGTTTGGAGGATCAGATTATATCTCTTGCGGACGAATTGGAAAATAACCGGGATATAGATATAAAGCATATGGTGAAAGCCGGATCTAAAAAGCCTGACGGATTGTCTCCGAAGAAGAGCATGGAGAAGGTCGCCGCACAGTTTTCCCTGACCGAGCGTGATCTGCAAGATATCGATAACCTTTTAGATTTCAGCAAATTCAACTGCGTAGAAGATGCCATGAGCTGGCTGTTGACGGAGGGTTTTAAGGCTAACCGTGAATATCTGGACAGAATGGAAGAGGTCAGAAAGCAAATCGACGGGCTGAAGGACGCCTTGTAGAGTTTGTGTCCGCAAAAAGGGGGATTTGCCAAGTCGCAGCAATATCGATGGGTAAAAGCTAACGATGCCTCTTTTTCTTCATGGCTTGAGCTTTGCGCCATTCCACATAAAGCTTGGCTCCTTCATCAAGCGATATCTTGGGCTTCCACCCCAGCTCTCTTTTCGCTTTGGAATTATCTATATTCATTCCATCTTTAATAAACTTAATGTCGGCACGTGTCAAAAAAGGAGGCTCTTTCGACCTTATCATCCTGTACAATCCCTCCAGCAATGCGGCTGTAGCGGATATCATTCCTAGGGGTATATGCATTTTAATTTCCGCTCTGCCTATGGCACGGGCCATAGAATCGTATAGATCGCGAAATGTTATTACTTCGGTTGGAGCGATGTTGTATATTTCTCCGCCCGATTTATCGTGGGTAGCCGCCGCTATAATGCAATCGGCTACATCGGTGACGTATACCAGCGCAATCTTAGCCTCCGCCTTCCCGGGCAACACAGGGAACAGTTTAGCGGAAAGGTAAATCCTGTCAGTGAGGAGTCTGCAACGAGGACCGTAAATCATGCACGGCCTGACCACGGTTGCCCATATTTTGCCTTGCCTGTGATAATCGAGGACTATTTTCTCGGCCTCCATCTTTGCATAATCGTAGTAGGCATCGGTACTGAACTCAACTTCGTAATCCGCGCTTTCATCGGCGGGAGTATCTCGAAATGCCGCCTTCCCCACAACGGTGCCTGAGCTGACGTAGACAAAACGATTTGCGCCGGATTCGATGCTGGCGTTGAGCAAGTTTTCGGTGCCCTTTATAATGGAATTCTCGAAGTTCTGCCACGTGCCCCACCCCGGCGATACTCTAGCTGCGGCGTGGAATATGATGTCCACCCCCCGGGTCGCGGAAACCAAACTTTCGTAATCCTCCGCTTCGCCGAAGACGATCTCCGCTCCGGTCGTCTTTAAATAAGCCAAATCTGAAGTTTTGCGTGCCAGAGCTCGTACTTGGTAGCCTTGCTCTATCAGCCGATCCACGAGGTGGCTCCCCAAGAATCCCGTGCCGCCGGTGACCAGTGTCTTCATGGTGACTTTACCTCGCTAAGTTTCCTTAATGTCACATTGTATCACTATCATTGAAGAAAAGTCATATATGTTTTTTCACAAGATTACTTAAATTTTCTCGTCCGTTTCTTGCCTGGCCTTTTGCCCTATGGTATATTTCGCATATGAAGACAATATCTAATGGAACCGTAACCTCCCCCGGAGGTTTCCTCGCCGGGGCGACTGCCGCAGGCATAAAGACCAAAGGAGACCTCGACCTCGGCATCTTATATTCGGAGAAGCCGTGCGCCGTCGCCGGTAGGTTCACGACCAACAGGATCAAGGCAGCGCCGGTGCTGTGGTGCCGGGAGTGCGTCGATCTAGGCAGAGCACAGGCGATCGTGGTCAACGCCGGGTGCGCCAATGCGTGCACCGGCGAGCAGGGCATGATCGATACGGAATCGATGTCCCGTTTGGCTGCGGGTCGATTGGGGCTCGCGCCCGATGACGTGCTGGTGGCGAGCACCGGTGTTATCGGCGAACGGCTCCCCGTCGACCGGATCGAGGCGGGCGTCGGTAAAATCGCCCTGTCGGTAGAGGGGGGCCACGATATGGCGCGCGCCATAATGACTACCGACACCAGGCCCAAGGAGATCGCCGTCGCAGTGGATAAATTCGGGTTCACGGTCGCGGGTATTGCCAAGGGCGCTGGTATGATACATCCCAATATGGCCACCATGCTCGCTTTCCTGACGACGGATGCAAACATCGACAAATCCTTTCTGGATGAGGTGCTGGGTGAGATGGTGGATGCCACGTTCAACATGGTCACCGTCGACGGCGATACGAGTCCCAACGATACGGTATTGCTGCTGGCCAACGGCATCTCGCGGAGCGTTAAGGCGGGAACGGAGGCGGCCGAGGCTTTCCGGTCGGCGCTGGCGGAGGTTTGTACCTACCTCGCCCGCAGCGTCGCCGCGGACGGCGAGGGGGCCACCAGGCTCATCGAGATCATCGTCGACGGTGCTTCGACGATCGCCGACGCCCGGATCGCCGCGCGAACCATAGCCGGATCGCCTTTGGTTAAATCGGCGGTTCATGGCTGTGACCCCAACTGGGGGCGAATCATCGCCGCGTTGGGACGCAGCGGGGCCGACTTCAATTGCGAAGCGGTCGAGCTGTTCCTGGGCGGCATCCAGCTGATGAAGGCGGGTGAGCCTGTGCCATTCGATAAGTTGGCGGCGAGCGCGGCGATGGGTGGGGTGGAGGTGTCGATCCTTGTCCGGCTCAACGACGGTAATTCTGCGGCGACTGCATGGGGCTGCGACCTGTCGTCCGAGTACGTCGTCATAAACAGCGAGTACACCACTTAGCCAGCGATCACGGCTTCTTTTCCTGCTCCCAGACCTCGAGCGCCTTAGTCAGGACGCTGCTGGCCCTGATGTCGCCCAGTATCTTATGTTCATCGTCCAGCACCGGGATTATCGATTCCCCGTGCGTGATCATCTTATCGAGCGCGGTCTGAAGCGAGTTGCTTGGCTTAACTCCCATCGATACGGAGTCGCCGCGCGCCAGGTCCCTCGCCTCTTTGACGAACGCCAGATGTTGAGTATCGTAGGGGGACGGTACTTCCCCGCCCACTCTCCCGAAGAGTTGTAAATACAGCCATCTCATTAAATCGATACGTCTGATAATTACACTGAATCTGTCATTCGAATCCACGAGGAAGATCGCGCGAAGGTGATGCTCATGTGCGAATACTCTCGCCATTTCATCCAGTGCAGTGCTCTCCGGCATGGATGTATAAGCCGGGTCGGTAAGTTTGTAGATTTCACTGACGGTGATTTCCCTCATCTTGGCTGTACCTCTTTCGTCGATGATCGATCGGTGAACACTGTGATCGCTTATTATAACATTTGTGCATCGGTCGCAATAGGCTATATTAACCGTCGATTGCGCTCAGCGCGTCCTGCCGCGGGCCAGCGAGGCGAACACGCCCACGAAGCACAGGCAGGCGAAGATGATAAACGCGACCTTGAAGCTCTGCATGAACGCGTCAGGGTTCTGGGGCGTTATCTGCTCGCTGCCTATGTATACAGCGAATATCACATTAACGATGCTCATGCTGAGCGTCATGCCGGTCTGGCGCATGGTGGCCACCGTGGACGCCGCTACTCCGTATAACTTATTCGCCACCGAGCTCATGATCGCATTAGTATTAGGCGAGGAAAACAGCCCGAAGCCGAATCCGAGGAGCGCCTGCCCGCCGATGATCAATCCCAATGAAGTCGTTTCACTTATCGACGTGAACAGTACCAGCCCGATGACAGTAACCGCCATTCCCACCGACGCGATTATTCTCGGCTCTATTCTATCCGACAGGCGTCCGGCAATCGGGGCGAAGATGGCCTGGAACACCGGCTGAGTCACGAGGATATAGCCGGCAGTCTGCGGAGTAAAACCTTTAATGTTTATCAGATAAAGGATCAGGAGAAATGAAACAGCAAAGGTAGCCGCATAGTTTATAAGAGCGGCCAGGCTGGAGAAGGCGAAGGGAATGTTGCGTCGAAAAAGGTTGATATCCAGCAGAGGGCTGCGCGTCCTGATTTCATACCATATAAATCCTGCCAGCATTAATGTGCCTGCTATGATAAGCCAAACTCCCCACAGCTGCGGCAGAAGAGAGAGACCACACATGGTAGCCACTATAGTGATGCCGTAAATAGCAGCTCCGCGCAGATCGAACTTCTCGCCCCTGGCGGTAGCCCATTCGCCTCTGAGCTTCCACACGATTAAAGACAGCGCCAGCATGCAAAACGGCAGGGTGGCTATGAAGATGCTCCTCCATCCGAAGTGCTCGGTCAATATACCACCGATGACGGGTCCGATCGAGAGGGCGAAGTATATAGATGCTACGTTGATGCCAAGCACACGCCCGCGCTCCTGTGCCGGGTAGACCGATGTAAGCAGCGCTACGCTGGTGCCGAAGATCATTGCGCCGCTGGCTCCCTGCAACGCGCGGAAGGCGAAGAACATCTCCGTCGAATTGGATAGCGCGGTGAGGAAAGAGAAGATAGTGAATGCTACGATGCCGTAGGTGAATATCCTTTTCCTGCCGTAGATGTCCGCCAGCCTGCCGAAGGGGAGAAGGAATGTCAGTGATGCGATGAGGAAGGCATTGTTTATCCACGGCAGGGTGGTGGCGTTCATTGCGAACTCTTGACCGATGTCGGGGACGGCTACGTTTATTGCCGAGCCCATGAACGGGGTCAGGAACACGCCGAGGGTTGTGGCTATCAGTACGTATGTCTTGCTCGATTGCATGCTTTCAGTATTATAGCGCATGGGTGTCGATCAGGCATGTCATCATCCGGCTCGGTCTGGTGATCCGGGTGTCATTCTGAGAGAGTCCTTCCACAGGTCTGACTTCGTGGAAGGACGACCGAAGAATCTCGTGATTCCAGCCCGCTTGATGGCGAGATGCTTCATCCTTCCGAAGAAGGATTCAGCAGGACAGACTGCAATTACTGGATTGCGTTCCCGTCTTTAAAATCCCCCTCGGTCCCCCTTTGCGAAAGGGGGAAGATCAGGATCGAGGTGGGCGATGCGGCCTGTAGGGGCAGGCCTTGCGCCTGCCCTGGTCATATCGATAAAAAGGGGCAACCATAGGGGGTTTGTCCCTACGCGCCGGTTTCGATTTCGTTGGATTTGCGGTTGCAATTGCCTTGTATCTGGTAGGGTGATAAAATGGCTTGTACGGATTTTGTACGACTGTTCGTATGATTAGTGAATCGTCAGGATGGTTCAATCGAGTAAATGAATAAACCAATCGTAATCAAAATCGGGGGCAGCACCTTCGGCAAGGGCGAGACGGTTATAGAAGATATCGTCGCGTTGCAGAAGGAAGGCTTCAACCTTGTCGTTTTCCATGGCGGCGGCAACGAGGTTACCTCCTGGCTGAAGCTCATGGGCATCGAGACGGAGATGGTCGACGGCCAGAGGGTGACCAGCAGGGAGAGCCTGCGGGTGGTGGTCGCCGTGCTGGCGGGCCTGGTCAACAAGGAGATCGTGGCGCAGATACAGGCGAAGGGCGGGCGCGCCGTCGGGCTGTGCGGCGTCGACGGGCGTATATTGGAGTCGGAGGTAGTAACCCCGACGCACGGCCTCGTGGGGGAGGTCGTGAAGATCGATACAGAGCCGCTGGAAATCCTTCTGGATCGAGGCTACATGCCGGTAATCGCCCCGCCGTCATACGGAATCGGCGAGGATAAGATATTGAATGTGAACGGCGATCCCGCCGCCGGTGCGCTGGCCGCCGCGCTGGGGGCGGAGAGGCTTGTGATGCTCACCGATGTCGACGGCGTGATGGACGGCGAGGGCAGGGTGCTCGGTCGTCTCTCTCGAAGCGAGGCGGAAGCGATGATAGAATCCGGCGTTGCCGCCGGTGGTATGATACCCAAGGTGAGGGCGTGCCTGAGCGCTTTGGAATCGAACACTGTAGCGCAGATCGTCGACGGACGTGTGCCGCACGCGCTGCTCGACGCCGTCGGCGGCAAGGATATAGGGACGATTATCGAATAGGGATATATTATGACCGATTGGCAGAGCCTGGAAAATGAATATCTGATGCACACCTTTAAACGCCTGCCCGTCACCATCGTTAAAGGCGAGGGTATTCGCGCTTGGGACGATAAGGGATGCGAGTACCTCGATTTCATCGGCGGGCTGGCGGTGAATGTGCTGGGGCACTCGCATCCGGTCATCGTCGATGCGATCTCGGAACAGGCCCGCAATCTAATCCAGACATCGAACCTGGTGTACTCCGTGCCCCAGCTGCAGATGGCGCAGCTTCTGGTCGATAACAGCTGCCTGGACAAGGTGTTCTTCTGCAACAGCGGCGCCGAGGCGTGCGAGGGGGCGGTGAAGCTGGCGCGGCGCTGCGGTAAACTCAACCTCGGTGGCGCGTACGAGGTGATCACCACCACAAAATCGTTCCACGGACGCACGCTGGCGATGACCGCCGCCACCGGCCAGATCAAGTTCCAGGAACCGTACGTGCCGCTGCCCGATGGTTTTGTGAACGTTCCATACGACGATGTCGATGCAATCAAGGCGGCTACGTCTGAGATGACCTGCGCCGTCATGCTCGAAGCGATACAGGGCGAGGGCGGCGTGAACGTTCCCGCGGACGATTATTTAAAAAAGGTGCGCTCGTGGTGCGATGAGAAGGGAATCCTCCTCATCCTCGACGAAATACAGACTGGCGTCGGGCGCACCGGAACGCTGTTCGCCTACGAGCAATACGGAATCGAGCCGGATATCATGACGCTGGCCAAGGGGTTGGGTGGCGGCGTTCCCATCGGGGCGTTTCTGGCCAAGGAGCGGGCGTCCGTATTCGTGCCCGGCGATCACGGCTCCACCTTCGGCGGGAACCAGCTCGCATGCGCCGCGGGTTACGCCACGCTCAAGTACATGCTTGATAACGATGTCGTCGGCAACTGCCGCCGCGTGGGGCGGTATCTGTCGTCGCGTCTCCTTGCATTGAAGGATAAGTCGAGCCTCGTTGACGGCGTCAGGGGCCGCGGGCTGTTGCTGGCGCTGGAGCTGTCGCAGGAGATAGCGCCTGATGTCGTCGCGGGGTGCCTGAGCGACGGCTTGTTGCTCAACGCGGTCACGCCTACTGCGGTGCGCTTCATGCCGCCGCTTATCGTCACCGAGAGCGATGTCGATAAAGCTGTAGATATCTTCGGTGGCGTATTGTCGGGGATAGAGAAGAAATGAGACTGGATTCCGGCCTGCGCCGGAATGACGGATACGAACTCCCCCTAGCCCCCTCTTTGGTAAAGAGGGGGCTAGGGGTAAGCCGCAGGGATGTTAATATAGAGGTGTCCCGTAAGGCGAATAATTATTCGCCATTCTGGGATCGCCCTCTGGCGGGGTTTTAGGGGTGTCCCCCTTTCGCAAAGGGGGACTAAGGGGGATTAGGGATACAGGGGGTTGACACTGCTTAATCGAATTGAAAGAAAGGCAGATTGAAATGGCAGGTAAGGCATATAAAAAGGTTGTGCTTGCATACAGCGGTGGACTGGACACCTCGGTCCTTCTCTCGTGGATCAAGGAAGCCTATAACGCCGAGGTGATCGCCTTCTGTGCCGACATCGGTCAGGAGGAGGAACTCGAGGGCCTCGACAAAAAGGCGAAGCAAACCGGCGCGTCGAAGGTCTACATAGAAGATCTCACCGAGGAGTTCGCGCGCGATTTCATCTTCCCGATGATTCAGGCCGGCGCGATCTACGAGAACCAGTATTTCCTCGGCACCAGCATCGCGCGTCCGCTCATCGCCAAGGGCATGATGGACATCGTTCGCAAGGAGAAGGCCGACGCCGTCGCCCACGGGGCCACCGGCAAGGGCAACGACCAGGTCCGCTTCGAGCTGACCGCCTACTCGATGGACCCGAACATCAAGATCATCGTTCCGTGGCGCGAGGAGCGGTTTCGCAAGCAATTCCCCGGCCGCGCGGAGATGATCACGTATTGCGCGGCGAAAGGCGTCCCCGTCGAGGCGAGCGCGAAGAAACCCTACTCGATGGACCGCAACCTTCTGCACATCAGTTTCGAGAGCGGCATTCTGGAAGACCCGTGGCTGGAGCCGCCGAAGGACATGTTCAAGCTGAGCGTCGCGCCCGAGGATGCACCGGACAAGCCGGAGTATGTCACGCTCGATTTCGAGTGCGGCATCTGCGTCGCCGTCAACGGCAAGCAGCTTTCGCCCGCCAATGTACTGCGGACACTGAACAAGCTCGGCGGCAAACACGGCGTTGGCCGCGTGGACCTCGTCGAGAACCGTACCGTCGGCATGAAATCGCGCGGCGTGTATGAGACGCCCGGCGGCGCCATACTGCACTCGGCGCACCGGCAGATGGAGACGCTGACGATGGATCGCGAGGTCATGCACCTGCGCGACTCGCTCATCCCGCGCTACAGCGAACTCGTCTATTACGGCTTCTGGTTCTCGCCGGAGCGGCTGGCGTTGCAGGCACTCGTCACCGAGAGCCAGCGTAATGTCACCGGAACGGTTCGTCTGAAGCTCTATAAAGGCAACATCATCACCGTCGGCCGCAAGAGCGCGCTGTCGCTTTACCGGCCCGACATTGCGACGATGGAGAGCGGCGAGAGCATCTACGATCAGAGCGATGCTACCGGCTTCATAAAGATCAACGCCCTCCGGCTGCGCGTGGAGGCGATGGTGGAGCAGCAGGCGGCGAAGAAGAGCACCAAGAAGAAATAGCGTCGTTTTTTGAAGTGGATTCCGGCTGGAGTTTACCCCGTACGGCGATACGGGGCCGGAATGACGGATTGAAATAGGGGTGTCCTGTAGGGACGAATGGTGATTCGTCCTTCTGGATTGCCCGATCAAGTCGGGCAATGACAGGTACGAACGCCCCCTTGCCCCCTCTTTATTAAAGAGGGGGAAGTCCTTCCGCGGAAGGACAGGGGGCGTTGAAGCAGCGGTGTCCTTCCAGAATTGGAAGGGCCGGGGTTTTAGGGGTGTCCCCTATCTTATTTTAAATCCCCCAAGATTGGGGGATACAGGGGGGTGATTGCCGAGATTCATTCACCGATAGACAGTGAAGGTGAAGAACACCTTCGCTAGCATGAAAGTCGGTTTGGGTTGTTATTGATGTGGAATGAGCATGGAAATTGGATCGCGATGCCGCATCCGATGAGGAGGTTGCGATGAGTGAAGATGACCTGGTAAACGAAGAGGAACCGATCGAAGAAGTGTCGATCGAGGATGAAGGTTTGGGCGAGGTTGAGACCTTGCACTTGCTGCGTGATCGCTTCAAGAAGGACGTCAGCAAGGCGGTGCGGCATTACACCGAGTCTATTTCCTACGACCGGCGCTTGTACCAACACGATATCGCCGGCTCCGCCGCCCATGTCAGGATGCTGGCCAGGCAGGGCATCGTCTCAAACGAAGATGCGGAGATGATACTCAAGGCGCTGGATTCCGTTCGTGAGGAGATCGAGAACGGCAGCTTCGTCTTCCGCGACGACCTCGAGGATATACACATGAGCATCGAGGCTCGCGTCATCGACAAGATCGGTGAGGTGGGCAGGAAGATACACACCGCCCGCTCGCGCAACGATCAGGTCACGCTCGATATGCGCCTGTATACCAAGGACGTCATAGCGTTGACCGTCGAGAGGCTGCGTTTGCTGCAATCGACGATCGTAAATGTAGCCGAGGCGAACAAAGAGGTCATAATGCCGGGCTATACGCACCTCCAGCGAGCCCAGCCCGTTCTCTTCGCACATCATTTGCTGGCCTATTTCGAGATGCTCCAGCGTGATATCGGACGCTTCCGCGATTGTCTGGATCGTGCCGATGTGCTCACGCTGGGCAGTGGGGCGCTGGCCGGGGTGCCATACCCCATCGACCGCGATTTCCTGGCAGGGGAACTCGGCTTCAACCGCATAAGCGATAACAGCATGGACGCCGTCTCCGACCGCGATTACGTTATCGAGTACGAGGCCGCGGCTGCCGTTACGATGATGCACCTCTCGCGCCTCTCCGAGGAGCTTATCATGTGGTCGTCCGCGGAATTCGGATTCATCGATCTGGACGATTCCTGTACCACCGGCTCCAGCATCATGCCCCAGAAGAAGAACCCGGATATTGCCGAGCTGGCGCGCGGCAAGACCGGCAGGGTTTACGGCCACCTGACGGCAATGCTGACCATAATGAAGGGGCTGCCGCTGTCCTACAATCGCGATATGCAGGAGGACAAGGAGGGCTTCTTCGATACCGTGGACACGCTGCTCGATACGCTGGAGGTGTTTACCGGAATGGTAAGCACGTTGCAGATTGGGGCGGAGGTGACGCGTCGTGCTGCCGGTGAGGGGTATATCCTGGCGACCGATCTGGCCGATTACCTTGTCGGCAAGGGGGTCTCATTTCGCAAGGCTCACGGCGTCGTCGGCAGCCTTGTGCAGTACGCAATCGAGATGGGGAAGACGTTCAAGCAGTTGAGCCTCAGCGAGTATAAAAACTTCTCGCCGCTGTTCGAGGAGGACGTGTACGAGCTGACGCCCGATTCCTCCATCGCTGCGCGCAACGTTCCTGGCGGCACCGCATCGGCGCAGGTGGAGAAACAGATATCCTGGGCGAGAAGGGTGATCGAGGGGGGAAATGCCTGATAAAATAAAGATCGCCCCATCGATCCTCTCGGCGGACTTTGCCCGTCTCGGCGAGCAGGTTGCGGAGGTCACCGTCGCTGGGGCCGACTATATCCACATCGATGTGATGGACGGCCATTTCGTCCCGCCGATAACTATCGGCCCCATCGTAGTAGAGGCGGTGCGCCGGTGGACCGATGTCCCTCTCGACGTTCACCTCATGATCGATAATCCGGAGCGCCACATCGAGCAGTTCGCTGGTGCGGGAGCCGATATCATAACGGTGCATGCCGAGGCGGCGAACGATCTCGGTGAGCTGATCGAATCGATCAAGAATCTCGGCGTGAAGGCCGGTGTCTCGATAAACCCGGCGACGCCCATCGACGCGATCGAAAACGTGCTGTCCTCCGTCGATCTCGTCCTGGCGATGACGGTCAATCCCGGCTGGGCCGGTCAGGCCTTCATGGAGGAGGTCGTCGATAAGATCGTTCAATTGCGCCGGATTATGGATAGGCGCGGGTTCGCCGCCGAGCTCGAAGTCGACGGTGGAATTTCGCCAAAGACGGCGCGACGCGTGGTCGAGGCGGGCGGACGGGTGCTGGTGGCGGGGTCGGCCATATTCACCAAAGGTAAAAGCGTCGCTGAAACGATGGCGGAGCTAAGGGTGAGCTGCGGGGACGTAATCTTGTAGGGGCAGGCCTTGCGCCTGCCTTGGTCATGTCGATAAAAAGGGGCAACCACAGGGGGTTTGCCCCTACGCAAAATCGACATCTGGATTCCAGCCTCCGCCGG
>JAYEHL010000077.1:0-3351 GCA_034659515.1 Chloroflexota bacterium
CCGTTTCGCTTTAGTTCCCTTGATATGGTCCCTTTATCACGCCCTAGTTGTCGCGCTATCTCGTTTAGCCACATGCCCTCATTCCTTAATTGCGCAATCCTCTCCCTTTCATCAATGCTCAAATGCCGGTATCGTTTTCCCATAATCACTTAGAATAACAGGCTCCTTCCTGCCTCTCCAAGTGTTGCACTTCATTATTGAACCCGCGATATTATCTTCTGGAAGCTTTCGATGATTTCTCGGCTGCCGATACTAATAAGGATTATGAAATCTCTTTCGAAGAGATATTCGCATATGCAAGTCCCAAAACGGTCAGCTATGTTGAAGCCTATGACGAGGTGCAGGAACCTCAGATAGACGATCAATATGAGGAAGACTTTGGTATTTTCTATGTCGCCATCTTGAATACCAACCTGCATATCACATCTCTCACTGTCAACGGGGTAGATTACGAGTCGGGTGATCTGCCGGTGACGTTTAAATGGATGCCGGGTTCAAGCCATGATTTCGAGGCGCCGTCCTCGGTGCCCGTTACAACAGGCACGCAATACCAGTTCACTTCCTGGAGCGATGGAAATGTATCATCATCGAGAACGATATCCGGCGGCGGAGAGTATACCGCAAACTATGTGACCCAGCACTATTTAACAATCGAGTCGGAACATGGCGGCCCCAGTGGCGAGGGCTGGTATTATGATGGAACGAATGCCTCTATTTACGTGCCTTCTCCCATAGGGGCGATAGTGCGAAAGGTCTGTACCGGCTGGAGCGGCGATATAAACAGCAGTACTTCGCAAGCGACTGTGTATATGGACAGGCCCATGGCAGTCGTCGCCACCTGGCGCAACGATTACTCGCAGCTTTATATGCTTATAGGCGGCATTATCGGCGTGACCGCAATCGGCGCGGGCTTCTTCATCCGAAGAAGGAGGAGGCGAAATCGTGTACCCGTTGCGGTCGATGTCGGCTCCTCCGTCGACCCCGGTGACGATCAACAGGCCGCAGATGTCGAGCCGTCTGCGGCCATCGAATAGCATCGATCAGAGCCGGGCTTCTCACATTGTTTCTATCGATAACGTGTGCTATTATCTAATTCGTCCAGTCTTCAACCTTAAGATTATCGATCCTGCTGAATTCCTTCACATTATTGGTAACCAGCGTCAGTCTGTGCACCAGGGCGATTGAGGCTATCAATAAATCCATATTGCCGATGGGCGTTCCCTTTTTCTGTAAGTCGTAGCGGATTGAGCCGTAATGAGGCGCTGCCTGTTCCGTGAAGTCGATTATTTCAAAGGGCAGCAGGAACTTCATCAGCGCTATCCTGGACTCCGCGGGCTTTGTACTTTTGGCGATGCCGTATTCCATTTCCGCTATCGTGACGGAGGATACGGCGATCTCGTTGAGCAGCGTTTTATAAATTTTGTCGAGCAGCTTACGGGGTTTGTTCTTGATGAGGTAAATGCAGATGTTCGTATCGAGCAGATACTTCATACCTCAGGGTTTCTTTCCTGCGGGACATCGTTGCTGCGGTCGATGGCGAAGTCCTCGGGGAACTCATCCAGCGATTTAGTGAAGGCATCCATGAGCCGGCTTTTGGGGATGAGCATGACAATGCCATCGATTTTCTTAATGACGACTTCATCGTCATTTTTAAATCGATAGCCCTTGGGTAATCGTACCGCCTGGCTTCTTCCGTTGGTGAAAAGCTTGGCCAGGGTCATAGCTCCTCCTTTGGTATATACCACAGTATATCACATAATGGAGAATCATGCAAGTATATTTACAGCACTGCTTATGTTGATATACATTGCCATATGGTGTAACATTTGGCGCATATCGGTGTGGGTGTCATGGCTGAAGATCAGATCGTATATGTCGCAGTAATTCCTCAGGACAGCCTCGACGATGAACTGGCCAAAGCGGTGGCGGAGGTCGTCGGTAAGGCTCCATACGAGACGCGACTCCTGCTCGTCGGTGTCATACCACGGATCGTCGCCCGCTGCCGCGGCGCGAGCGAGGCGGACTCCGCGGCGAAGCGCCTGCGCGGACTGGGGCTTACGGCCATCGTAAGCAGCGAAGCGGAGCTGCGCGGGCCCTCCCGCGGTTTCAGGGCGCAGACCATCGATTTCGGCGAGGGGGAGGTCGCGTTCCACCGCGGGGATGGCGGGGAGAGGAAGCTGAGGGCGGGGGACGTCTTCCTCATCATCAGGGGGATCATGCAGACCTATATGGAAGAGGAGACGGTAAAGACCGGCGTGAAGCTCAACAAGGGTGCGACGGTGATGCTGGGGGGCATACCCGTCTTTCGCAAGACTAAGGACAAGTCCAAATCGCCGCCTCTCCAGACCGAGTGGTTCTTGAGGCTGTACGGGCGGCAGTCATCCGACCCCGCCGTGGAACTGCGCCAGCTCGATATCGATTATTCGTTCATGGGTGCGGGAACTTCCCCTTCCTCACTCACCAACTTCACCGCCGTCATCGATAATGTAAAAAAGATGTTCCCGCAGGCTATCTTCGATGAGAGGCTGATGAAGTCCTTCGGCACCGACATCCCCGCTACCACGTTCGAGGACGACCTCGAGATCAACTGCAGGCTGATCTACTTTCAGCACCTTCCGCGAGGTGGCTAAAGGAAGGCATAGGTCTCTGGTTATGCAAAATCTAAAAGCAAATGGCAATCTTCTAGTAGTCTCAATCTTATGCAGCATAGCGAGCTATGCTTTATGGATGGGCCTTTTCATAGCAATTAGCCCTTGTTTTGTGGACTTAGTTTCCTCTAGTTGTAATAACAGTGGTGAGGCAGCGCTTTCCTTTCTTATAGCTGGAACGGTAGTGTTGATCATCGCATTTGCATCGGGATTGGTGGCGCACGAACGTGCTATAAGCACCGGAGATATCTTCAAAAAGCGATTGGCAGTCACAAGTGTTTGGATGGGTGTTTTTGGTATTGTAATTTGGTCTATATACTGGGCGCTGGCTATGTGTTTGTTCTCGATGTGGTTGTTCTAGTTATTAGTGTAGGTGTTCGGGGAAGTGCCGTAGATATTTTCTAGTGCCCACATCTTACCCAGATTTTTGCCCGGCGCGGTGCTCTTCACCTCGCCGACAGCCATGAGGATTGTTGAAGGTGAAGAATACCTTCAACAGTAGCAACACAGTCACAAGTCCTGAAATGTGTCTTGCCTAAAAGACTCTAACTTCTTAACCGCCATAGTACCGATTGTAAGCTCAAATATGATACTAACTAATGGATAAAACCAAAGTAAGTGCATTTTATTAATATCAACAAATATCAAGAATACAATAACGAGCAACGTAATAGAGGCTACAAATGGTTGTGATGCCATCGCT
>JAYEHL010000078.1:0-3322 GCA_034659515.1 Chloroflexota bacterium
CTTCAAAGGAGTTCCCGGTACGAAGACGCCGGTGGCGCCCATCTTCTTGAGCGCATCGAAGTCCTCTTCCCAGATGATTCCGCCCACCAGCAGCATTACATCGCCCTTGCCGGCCTTTTTGAGCGCCTCGACGACGAGCCTCACCAGCATCAGATAGTTGGCCGACATGATGCTGAGTCCGACTACATCGACATCCTCTTGAACCGCAGTGTTCGCGATCTCTTCAGGAGTCATGTTCGATCCGTATATGATCTCGAATCCGCCATCTCTGAGCGCATTGCTTACCGCTACGAGGCCGCGCCAGTGCCCCTCGATCCCCGGTTTTGCCATTAGTATCTTTATCTTCTTATCTGCCATAAAAAACCTCACCTGCTAAATATGCATTGGGTATTTCCACTCGCCGTATACCTTTAGCTGTATAGCGGAGAGCTCGCCCAGGGTGGCATAGTTCCTGATAGCCTCGATGGTCGACGGCATGACATTCTCGTCGTTTCTGGTGTCCTCTTCAACCTTTGCGAGACACTCCTGGACCTTGGCGTTGTCACGCTCTGACTTGAGCTTCTGCAGCTTCTCGATCTGATTGGCTACCGAGCGCTCCGGGTCGGGCTTAAAGATCGGCACCTCGTAGGGCACCTCGTCCAGGCGGTGGGTATTAACGCCGACAATGGGAATCTCACCGGTCTGGATCTTGTTCTCGTAGTTTACTATTGCGTCCCTGTACAGCCGGTGGACCCATCCCGAGTTGATGGCTTTGGCCAGTCCGCCCTGAGCCTCAACCTCATCGATGAACTTCCAGATTTCTTTCTCCATCTCGTTGGTGAGCGACTCGATGTAATATGAGCCGCCTAGCGGGTCGATGGTGCGGGTCACGCCGCTTTCGTACTGGATGAGCTGCCCGGTCCTGATCGACAGGAGCATAGACTGATCGGTGGGCAGGCAGATGGCCTCATCGTAGCCGTTGGCATGGATCGACTGCGCGCCGCCGAGCACTCCCGCGAGCACCTGAAATGCGATGCGGATGATGTTGTTGTACGGCTCCTGGTAGGTGTGGGTAGATCCGGAGGACTGTACGTGCACGCGAAAACGCGCACACGCTGGATCGGTGATGCCATATCGCTCGGTAATGATCTTGTACCATACGCGACGGGCCGCCCTCAGCTTGCAGGCCTCCTCGAAGATGTCGTTGTGTACGGCGGTGTTGAACGAGAAGCGCCGCACGAATTTATCGAGGGGCACCCGGCCTCTTCGCTTCTCCTCTTCGATGTACTGGATGCCGTTGGCCATCGCCAAGCCGATCTCCTGAATGGCATCTACGCCGTTGTCACGCGCGTTGTAGGAGTCGATGGAAAGCGAGTTCCACTTCGGCGCGTTCTCGGCACACCATTCTATGAGGTCCACCGCATAGCGCAGGTTGGCCTCGGGCGATACCTGGTTGAGCAGGTTGAGGGCGCTCCATGCCAGCAGGTCGTTGGCGGAGGTGCCCCTGACCTGGTCCATCGGTATGCCGCGCTTCTCGGCCATGACCAGGTACATCGCAGTGAGGAATCCGCCGATCCTGTCGGCGAGGTAGGTTGATACCTTATCGATGGGCAGATCGGCGAAGCATATCTCCATGTCCTGGAGCGTGCTGAACGGCACTCCGGCATGTCCCACCTCGGCCGCGGCGCGCGGATCATCCGCGTCCATGCCCGACGGGGTAGTCATATCCGGTGCTACCGAGAATCCGCTTTGTCCCAGTCTGTATTCTTCTTTATAAAGTTCGTTGGTTTCCTCCGGCGTATTGAAACCGCTCAGCCTCCTGGCGGTCCACGCCTGTCCTCGATACATGGAAGGGTATGGGCCCCGCGTAAACGGCGGTTCTCCCGACATGCCGAGGTCCTTAGCGTAGTCTATATCCTTAATATCATCAGGAGTGTATATATCCTTGCAAGGAATCCCTGATGGGGAAAGGTTTTGATCTCCGTTGTCTGACATACATCCCCCTTGTTCTATAAATCCATCCGATTTCTCGGTGGGATTTGGTCTAGTTCTCGTGCTAGCGCTCTTTCTTTACCCGCTCCGTTATGTGATCGATGATGACCTCATTCGGAGTACCCGGTCCGTAAAGTCCGGTTACGCCTACCGCTTCCAGCTTCGGCTTGGCCTTCTCCGAAATTATGCCTCCGCCGACTATTACGATGTCGGTGCCCTTTTCCTTAAGCATTTGAGCGACCTCTGCGTAGAACTGCTCCTGCGACCACGCAAGCGAGCTGAGCGCTACAACATCGACGTCTTCCGCAATTGCTGCGCTGACTATCATCTCCGAGGTCTGATACCGGCCGGTGTATATAACCTCCATACCGGCATTCCTCAGAATCTGGGTAATAAGCTCCGCACCTCTGAAGTGAGAGTCCGTACCAGGTTTTGCTACCAATACACGTATTTTCCTCTTGTCGTCCACTTTTACCTCCGATAATTCTAAGGCGCAATATGATATTTAGTTCAGGAAGTCCGGCCGCTCGATCATTCCGACCGTGTCGTAGCTGTAGCCGAAGGCTTCCCGTATCACTCCGAGTATCTCAGACCGCGTGGCATCAGCCTTGAAGGCATCAACGATGTAATAAATCAGGTTTTCATTGGTCTTTGCCTTTTCACGTAAAGTAAGCAGCGCCTCGCGCGTCTTCTTGATGTCACGTTTTGCTTTGTACTGCTTGGTCTCTTCAAACAGCGCGGCCTGTGTCTTGTCGAAATCTACGAATTCGTACTCAACCATATCAGGCTCTTTGTTATCCGGCAGCCTGAAGAAGTTCACTCCGACCTGAGGTATGCTGCCGTCCGCCAGTCCTCCCAGCCTCTCGTCGCGGGCATTGTTGACGTAGTTCCTAAGCCAGCCGTTCTGCGCGACCTTAAAGATGCCGCCCAGATCTTCGATCTCCTTCATCAGCTTGAAGGATTCCTCTTCGATCTGGTTGGTGAGCCATTCAACGTAGTAGGAGCCGCCGAGCGGATCGGCCGTGAGGCCTACGCCGGTCTCCTGGGCGATGATATGGTTGAGCGCCAGCGTTATAATCGAGGATTCCTCTGAAGGAATACAGAAGGCCTCGTCGTGCCTGGCGTAGTCCATGGCGCTGCATCCGCCTATGATGGCGGCCATCGCCTGGAATCCGATGCGAGCGATGTTGTTCAGCGGCTGCTGGCGGGTGATGGTCTGTCCCGGGGTCCTCACCGCTATGCGCAGGCGGCAAAGCTTGTCGCTTGTAGCGCCGAATCGCTCTTTGGCGATCTTGGCCCACATTCGCCTGGCCGCGCGGAGCTTGCACACCGTCTCGAAGAAGTCCAGCGA
>JAYEHL010000079.1:0-16835 GCA_034659515.1 Chloroflexota bacterium
CCGTTCCCCCCGGCCAAGGCGAGGGAGTTGGATATGGCCTTGGCCGACTGTAACCGGCGTCTGTGGGAGCAACGTCTGCGGAAGTTGAAATCGCTGGAGGCGATGCTTATATCCGAAGCTGAGTCGGAGGGTGATAAGAATATAATAAGGGATCGGGTGGAGGTTCTACTTCAGAAGTCATTAGAGCCCACCACACAGCTGAAGGAGCTGTTTGAGAAGGCGAAGAGAGAAGGGGGAGGAACTCGGCAATGACGCTAGGAGAAAATGGCGGGCTGGATAAATTGCTGAATCCCAAGCTGCATAGCGAGAGTGCCGACGGCACTCGTGATATCGGGCCTGAACACGACCTGGGGGCGCTCGCCGATCTTTATGCGGCGCTATCGAGCAGCGATCTCGGCGTCAGGGACGGCAAGTCTCACAATGATTGGGGCGAGCCTGCGGAGGCCGCTGAGGATGAGGTTACTGAGCACGAGGTTGAGCACGAAGTAGACCTGGACAAGACCATCGAGTTTGAGGAGCAGGATATAATCGATGATCCCGTCCGTTTATATTTAAGGGAGATCGGTAATGTGTCCCTGCTCAGCGCCAGCGAGGAAAAGGTGCTGGCGAGCAAGATGGAGCGGGATCGGCATATCAGGAGGATCAAGGAGGACTGGTTCGCTGTGTACGGGACATATCCCGCATCCAGCGAGGTGATTATGGTGATACTGCGGCAGCTTTGTGATGCCGCTTCGCTCATGAGGCTTGTGGAGGAAGAGCTCGGGCTGACCCCGTCGGATGCGCTGGTTGACAGGATAGTAGCCCCGGATTTCAGAAAGGCGATAGATGCCGCCATCAACCAGCAGTTACTGGAGAATACCGCCGAACATTTCGATGAGGACATCAGCGAGTCGAGCGAGGCTATGGTAAATCTCTCGTTGAACAGCAACCTCCTGCCGCCGCCGGTGATGCAAATGCTGGAGGGAAAAACGATAAGCGAGGCCAGTTACCTTTTAACGCAGCCGCTATTCGCTGCCTCCCTGCAGAGCAAGGAGAGGGAGATCGATAGCTACTTCGAGCAGATTTCCCGGGAGGCGGCCAGGGCCGAGAAGCACCTTACCGAGGCCAACCTGCGCCTCGTGGTAAGCGTGGGGAAGAAATATATCGGGAGGGGGATGACGCTGCTCGACCTCATTCAGGAGGGCAATATAGGGCTCATACGCGCGGTGGAGAAGTTCGATTACCGCAAGGGCTACAAGTTCAGCACGTACGCTACATGGTGGATCAGGCAGGCGATAACCAGGTCGATAGCGGACCAGGCGCGCACGATACGTATACCCGTACATATGGTGGAGACCATCAATAAGCTTCTCCGTGTCAGCCGCAGACTGGTGCAGGAGCACGGTCGCGAGCCCACCAGCGAGGAGATCGGCAGTGGTATGGAGGTGACACCGGAGAAGGTGCGCGAGATCATTAAGGTGTCGCAGGAGCCGGTGTCGCTTGAGACGCCCATCGGCGAGGAAGAGGACAGCCACCTGGGAGACTTCATCGAGGACCGCAGCGCGCTGGCCCCCCCCGACGCGGCGTCGCACCGGCTGCTCAAGGAGCAGATCGACGAGGTGCTGTGTACCCTCAATTCCAGGGAACGCCGCGTGTTGCAGTTGAGATTCGGTCTCGAAGATGGGCGCAGCCGTACGCTGGAGGAGGTGGGGCGCGAGTTCGGCGTCACGCGCGAGCGCATACGCCAGATCGAGGCCAAGGCGCTGAGAAAGCTGCGACATCCAAGCCGATCCAAGAAGCTCAAGGATTATCTTGAATAGGCTAGATCGAAAAGTCGTCAGGAATGTAGTAATTACCGCAATCGGCGTAGTTGCCGTGCTGTGCCTGATACCAGGAATAGCGTTTTTTCTCCTCACCGGACCGGCTCCGACGGATGACTGGGGCGTGAGCTGGTTGATGCCCACCGAAGATGCGGCGGCCAGACTCGACGAAAAAATAGAGACGCTGCGTGAAGACATAGAATCGGCTGCATCCGGGGATGTGCTCGTTCTGGAGATCACCGAGGAGGAGGCTACCTCCAAGCTGGATAAGATGGCTCGGGATGGCAACCTTTCGCTGAGTATAGAATACCCGCAGGTCTATTTCAGCGACGGCCTGGCGCGCGCCGAGGCGCAGGTACACCTCGTCGTCGATGTGGATACGGCGGTGCAAATAGAGATCACCGCCAGGGAGGGAAGGGCCGATTTCACCGTCCGGCGCCTCGATCTGGGGAGGCTGGGCATACCGAAGACGCTGATAAATAATGTAATGACTGCTATGGAGCACGAGCTGGGCGCTCGCTGGGACGAGCTGCCGGTGACTATCGACGATATCGTCATAGGGCCCGGCGTTCTAACGGTCACGATGGTGAAAAAATAGGAATCCTCCTGGTATATGCTGATCAACTCCCTGCTGTCTCCCACTCCATTTTGTCATTGCCCGACTTGATCAGGCAATCCAGGGAGGGCGAATGGCCATTCGCCCCTACGGCTGGATCACCCTGTCCAGCCGTATGATGACATTGGGGATAGCAAGCTCAGAGCAGGCTCTAAAACCCCGACAGGAAGTATCCTGTACCCCTTTCCTATACTGTCATGCTGAACGAAGTGAAGCATCTAAATGTTAGGCGGGTTGGAGATAAGGACGAGATTCTTCGGTCGTCCTTCCGATTATGGAAGGAATCCTTCAGAATGACACGGTATTAGCGGAACATCTTCCCCAAGCTGCCCAGGTTCCCCAAACCACCCTTGCGCATTCGAGACATCTGCTTCATCAGCTTCTGCGTCTGGCGGAACTGGTTGAGCAGCTGGTTTAAATCCTGAGTCGTCGTCCCGCTGCCGCGCGCGATGCGCCGCTTGCGTTTGCCGTCGATAATCTCGGGGTTGCGCCGCTCCTGCGGGGTCATCGAAAGTATCATCGCCTCTATCTTCTTCAGCTTCCTGTCGTCCACCGCCTCCGGGGTCTTGCCGACGACGGATGAGAGCCCGGGGATCATCTCCACGATATCGCTGAAAGATCCCATTTTCTGCAGCTCGCGAAGTTGATCTAGGAAGTCCTCGAGGTTGAAGGTAGCATGTTTCACCTTGTCGCCGAGTTTCTGTATCTGGTCGGCGTCGAAGGCCTTCTCCGCCTTCTCGATCAGCGTGAGCATGTCGCCCATCCCTAGTATGCGCGAGGCCAAACGGTCGGGATAGAACGGCTCCAGCGCTTCCATCTTCTCGCCGACGCCGATGAACTTTACCGACACGCCGGTCACGGATTTGATCGACAGCGCCGCCCCGCCGCGGGCGTCGCCGTCCATCTTGGTGAGGATGAGTCCGGTGAGGCCCAGCTTTGCGTGAAACTCCGACGCTGCGTTCACCGCATCCTGGCCGGTCATCGCGTCGACGACCAGCAGCACCTCGGTCGGATGGAGCACTTTTTTGACCTCGGCCACCTCGTTCATCAGCTCCTCGTCGATGTGCAGTCGCCCGGCGGTGTCGGCGATGACCCACGTGGCAGCCAGCTCCCTGGCGCGCTTGAGCGAATTGGCGCACACGGTCGGCGCCTTCGATGAGAGCCCCTCGCTGTAGACGGGTATATCCAGCTGCTCACCGAGGGCGGTGAGCTGGTCGATGGCGGCGGGGCGCTGCATGTCGGCGGTCACCAGCAGCGGCCTTTGCCCCTGTCCTCGCAGGTGCAACGCGAGTTTCGCCGCGGTCGTCGTCTTGCCCGATCCCTGCAGCCCGGCAAGCATGATGACCGTCGGCGGATGGTTCGCACTATTCAGGCGGCTGGGCGCTCCGCCTAGGATGGCGGTGAGTTCCTCGTTGGTGATCTTAATTATATGCTGCGCCGGGGTCAGGCTCTCCAGTACATCGCTCTGTAGCGCCCGCTCGCGCAGCCGGGCGATGAAATCCTTGACAACCTTGAAGTTGACATCGGCCTCGAGCAGCGCCAGCCTCACCTCCCGCATCGCTTCATCGATATCCTTCTCGGACAGCTTGCCCTTGTTGCCTAATCGTTTAAATACGTTATTTAATTTTTCAGATAACGTTTCGAACATCGTTTTACCTCAGACTACGAATATTGTAAACGGCATCGGTTCACTAATCAAGGTATCGTAATTATTTTTATCAGCCCCCTGTGTCCCCCAAGATTGGGGGAATTTAAGAAAAAATGGGGGACACCCCCAAACCCCCGCCGGAGGGGGCTCCCTCTGGACTTCCCGATTTCGATATACGATTGTTTTAGGAAAAAGAGGGAATGATCCTAAAGCCCCGGCCCTTCCGCGGAAGGGCACCTCTTTTCTCTTATACGGAATGCCCGATTGCATCGAGAGATGGCAGGGGGTGTCGAGGCGGATGCAGGTACAAGGCTCCTAGTCGATTGTGTTAGAATATTGAAACATCGTTGATCGGGGGCGAAATGGCTAATATTACCTTTCACGGCGGGGTCGGTGAGATCGGCGGGAACAAGATATTGATCGAGGCGGACGGCGCGCGCGTCTGGCTCGATTTCGGCATGAGCTTCAATCAGTCCAACAAGTACTTCGCCGAATTCCTGCAGCCGAAGCGCTACAACGGCGTGGTCGATTTCCTCGAGATGGGGCTGCTGCCGAGATTGCCCGATATGGGCGGGCTCTATCGCCAAGACTACCTGTCGCACGCGGACATGTCAGTCGACAGCGACCCCGCGTACGATGCCGTGTTCCTCAGCCACGCCCACGCCGATCACGCCAACTACATACATTTCCTGCGCAGCGACATTCCCATATACGCCTCGGACGTGAGCAGGCGCATCTTGGCGGCAACGGAGGAGACATCCGGCAGTGGCGGTTTCAGCGAATTCCTGAACCTTAAGGAGAGCTTCAAACTAAGGCCGAGCAAAAGGGGCGAGGGCCTGACGAAGGTCAAAGGCGAGGAGGCGAATATCGCGCGGGGGTTCCATGGGCTGGATGGCGGAGAACGGATCGCCGTGGGCGATATAGAGATCGAGCCGGTCCCGGTGAACCATTCCATCCCCGGGGCGTGCGGCTATCTCATCCATACGTCGCAGGGGACCATCGCTTACACCGGCGACCTGCGGTTTCACGGCTACGGCGGCGAGCTGACGGAGGCGTTCGTGCGGCGCGCCGCCGAGTCCAAACTCATCGCCCTCATCTGCGAGGGGACGCGCATCGACCAGGAGGAGGGCCTCACCGAATATGATGTTCAGGAAAAGGTGTCCGATGTCGTGCGAAGGACGAAAAGCCTTGTCATCGCAAACTACCCGTGGAAGGACATCGAGAGGCTGCGCAGCTTCCACGAGGTCGCCAGGGTCACCGGACGCAAGCTGGCGTTGAATCTGAAGCAGGCGTATTTGCTGAATAAGCTGGAGGGCAGCGACGCCGGAGCGCCATCGCTCGATGATGATAACATCGTCATCTACGTCGACAGGAAGGGCTGGGGTCTGATCACGAAAGCGAACGGCCCTGATTACCCCGACAACATCGTGAAGCAGGACTACGCCACGTGGGAGCGCGAGTTCCTCGACCTGCCCAACTGCGTGACCTGCGACGACATCCATCGCAACCAAGGCGACTACATCGTCCGCATCGATTTCTTCGACCTGACGGATCTGATAAACATCCGTCCGCACGAGGGGTCGAGCTATATCTGGTCGAAGACCGAGCCGTTCGATGAGGAGGGGGAGATCGAACAGGCCAAAGTGGAGAACTGGCTGAGGCACTTCGGACTGTTTCCGTATGAGAAGACCCACGTCTCCGGCCATGCGTCCGGGCCCGAGATAAATCGTTTGATAGAATCGATAAATCCGAAGGTGCTGTTCCCGGTACATACCGAGCACCCGGAGATGGCCGCCGCGCCGAAGGGCGTCGAAATAATAGTTCCCAACGTCGGCGAGGGATACCGCGTATGATCCCGGTCAGGCTTTCACTGCGCAATTTCATGTGCTATCGCGAGGCGTCACTGTCCTTCGAGGGCATACATGTCGCTTGCCTGTGCGGCAACAACGGCGACGGCAAGTCGACGCTGCTGGATGCGATGACGTGGGCGCTTTGGGGCAGGGCGCGGGCGCGGACGGATGATGAGCTGATACACCTCGGCATGACTGACATGGATGTGGAGTTCGAGTTCGCCGTCGGCAGGGAGCGCTATCGCATAATACGCAAGAGATCGAAAGGAAAGGCGCGACGCGCCGGACAGTCGCTCCTCGACTTGCAGGTCGCCGCGGGCGACGGCTTCCGCTCGATATCGGGGGATACTATTCGCCAGACGGAGCGCAAAATAATCGATACACTGCGCATGGACTACGATACATTCGTGAACAGCGCCTACCTGCTGCAGGGTCGCGCCGACGAGTTCACTAAGAAGGAGCCAGCCAGGCGCAAGCAGGTGCTGGCCGACATACTCGGGCTGTCGCGCTACGATGATCTGGAGGAGCGGGCCAGGGAGTCGGCCAGGCGCAAGGATCGCGAGGTCAGGGATATCGATGTAGCTGTAGCGCAGATCGATACGGAGCTGGCGGACAAGGGGGCGCATGAGGCAGACCTTCGCGATATAAGCGAGGAGATCGCAAAGATAGAGGATGAGTGGCGGGAGAAGCGGGACAGGGTGAGCGGCCTTGAGGCGCGGAGGCACACACTGGAATTGCGGGGAGAGCAGAGGGAGGATATCGAGAGCCGCATCAAGCAGGCCGGGGAGACTATAGGCTCCTTCAAGGGACTGCTCCAGGAGCATCGCAAGCGTATCGAGAGGTACGAGGCGGCGGCCGCTGCATATGAGAAAGAGACGGAGGAGGCCAGGGCGCACCTGGCAGAGCTTGCCGCTATGCAGGACGAGATCGAGGGCAAGAGGTCGGAGCAGCAGGAGGCATCGAACAAAGGCCATTACCTGGCGACCACCAATGAGCAGCTCAAGCGTGAGATGCTGGAGTTTAAGGATAAGATCGACATGCTCGCCGCCGAGGAGGCGGCGTGCCCGCTGTGCGGCACCGAGCTGGGTGTCGACGGCAGGGATCGCATAATGGAGAGCTACCGTTCGCAGGGCATTGAGAAGAAGGAGCTGTTCCGCACGAACGAGGAGGAGAAGAACCGGCTCGAATCGAGGCTCAAGGCGCTGAAGCAGGACATCGACGCCCTCGACGGCAGGGTTCGCGAGGGCAGGGAGCGATGGGCCGGTCGCGCCGAGATGCTGGACAGGGATTATCGCGAGGCGCAGGCGGCCCTGCCGCAGGAGCGGGAGGCGCTCGCCAAGACCGAGGAGGAGTTGAAACGCTGGTGCGAAGCCCTCGATGCCGAGGTGAAGCGGCGCGATACCTACAGGGCGGAGCTTGAAGCGGCGCCGGAATTGGAGGCCGATCTCGGCGCGGCAAGTAGGGAGCTCGAAGAGCTCACAGGGACGCTCGAGCAGCGGAGGCAGTCGCTGGGCTCGGCGAGGGAGAGGCTCGAGCGCTGCGCCGTGCTCGAACGCAGCCGTGGAGAGAAGGTGGCGGCGAAGGAGTCGGCGTCGCGGGACCGGCAGGTGTATGAAGAGCTGGCCAGGGCCTTCGGCAAGAAGGGCATACAGGCGATGCTCATCGAGAACGCGCTCCCCGAGATCGAGGAAGAGGCCAACCGGCTGCTGGCGCGGATGACCGATGGCCGCATGAGCGTCAGCATAGAGTCGCAGCGCGCCGCCAAGAGCAGGGAGGGCGAGGCAATCGAGACGCTGGATATCAACATTGGCGACGAGCTTGGCACGCGCCGCTACGAACTGTACAGCGGTGGCGAGGCCTTCCGCATCGATTTCGCGTTGCGCATCGCCCTGTCGAAGTTGCTGGCGCGGCGCGCCGGTGCGCCCCTGCCGACGCTGATCGTCGATGAGGGATTCGGCTCGCAGGATACGGGCGGGCGCGAGCGGCTGGTGGAGGCGATAAACTCCATACAGGACGATTTCGAGAAGATTTTAGTTATAACGCACATCAACGAGATGAAGGAGTCCTTCCCCGTGCGTATCGAGGTGTCCAAGGGTCCCGACGGGTCGAGGGTGGAGGTAAGCTAAGGGTTGACACCGAAGCGGGTTTTCGGTTTTAATCTTAGAACCTGATCGAGGTCAGTTATCGGGGTTATAAAAGGTATGTTCGGCCGGGTTTGCCGGCGGTTTAGGGAGACGAAATGGCGATGGATGTCGCGATAAAGAGGACGGAGCCGTTAATAGTAGCCTTCATTAGTGTAAAAGGACCTTTTTCGCTGATAAACGAGTCGTTTGGCAGGCTTTTCGCTTTCATTGCCGAGCAGGGCTTCATACCGGCAGGCCCGCCGAGCGGCGTATATTTCAACTCCCCCGAGCAGGTGGCGGAGGACGAACTTCAGTGGGAGCTGCACGCGCCGATAGCCGGCATCTGCGATCCTTCGGGCCCGGATGAGCGCGGCCTGGGATTCAAATGTCTCGAAGAGGTTACCGTGGCCGTTACCGTTCACAGAGGGCCCTTCTCCAATATCGGCGAGACGTACAAGGAGCTGGTCGCCTGGGTCGGTGGGAACGGCTACGAGATCGCCGGGCCGTGCGAGGAAGTCTACCTTACAGAGCCGGGCAATACGCCCCCTGCGGAGCTGATGACAGAGGTCAGGTTCCCGGTAAACAAAAAATAGGCATATATCGCAAAATTGCAGACCATCGTTTTTGGAGGCGATGGCCTTTTTTATTTGTAAAAGGTGTTGAAGATATTACTCAGCCTCCTGCTATCCCAAGGGCGAGGGCGAGCCTCGCCCCTACAGGGGGCTTGTGTAAGGGCTTCCCCCTCTTTATCAAAGGGGGGTTAGGGGGAGTTCGTGAATGTCATCGTCCCTTTATCTTTCCCAGAGCGTACTCTGCGCACTTGCTCACCCACGCGTCCTTGCTTTTGGCGGCCTCGGCCAGAATCGGCACGGCGTCCCTGGCATCGGGGCCGATGCTCCCCAGCGCCTTGGCGGCAGCGCCCTTAAGCTCCGCATCCTCGCTGCTGAACACATCGATCAGCGCCGGAACGGCGGCCTTGTCCGGCGCACCCTCCAAATATAAAGCGGCCCAGTAGCGCGCCGAAGGATCGTCGTCCTTCAGCAACGCGATGTATTTATTCAATTCCTCTTTGCTCAATTCATGCCTCGTCTCTTGCTTCGATCGATTATAGTCCTATCTCCCCAGCGATGCCCTTCATCTCATCGATACCCCACTCACCTTCCCCGGCTGTTGAATGAGATTCGATTGAGCAATCGCTCGTAACCAATGCCAATGTAGTTGCCGATGCGGATTATGTGCAGGATGGTGTCGATGACCCTGGCTGTCTCCGCATCGTACATTTGTTCCAGCCGCTCGACAGCCTCGTGATCCGGCCTGCCATCCGAATCGGCCCAGTGCTGGGCGTAGAGCACCGCTATCGCCTCTTCTGGCGGGCAATTATCGACGCTGCCGATGAGAATACCTGAGATTTCGTCCTCAGCCATCCCGCTTCGAAGGGCCGCTCCCGTATGGGCCCAGGAGCAAAAGCGACAGCCGTACACAGCGATTACCGCCAGCATCAGCCTCTCGCGGAAGGCGGGCGGTATCGTTTTACCCCTACCCACTTTAATCGAGGAACGAGGGTGCTTGAATATGAAGCAGAGATCAGAGAGGAGGCCCGTGAATTTGAGCGGCCTGTACTGTCGGGATACAGGTATCGGAGGGTCGGCCCCCGGTAATTTCGTAGATTTCGACATCTTATCCCTTCCTGACCGGATCCGGTCTCACTTCTACCGTCCGCGATCCGAGCAGCTTTTCCAGATACTGCCCCGTGTACGATGATTCGACCTCCGCTATCTCCTCAGGCGTCCCCGTCGCGACGACCCGTCCGCCCCTGTCTCCCGCGCCGGGGCCGAGGTCGATGATCCAGTCCGCGTTCTTGATCATATCGAGGTGGTGCTCAATGAGCACCACGGTGTTGCCGCCGTCGACGAGGCGATGGAGCACGTGCAGCAGCGCATCGGCGTCCTCGAACGAGAGGCCGGTGGTCGGCTCGTCGAGGATGTACAGCGTTCGTCCCGTCGAGCGCCGCGACAGCTCGGTCGCCAGCTTCACCCTCTGCGCCTCGCCGCCGGACAGCGTCGTCGCCGGCTGCCCCAGCCTGATATACCCCAGCCCCACGTCGCTGAGCGTCGACAGCTTGTTCTTCAGCTTGGGGACGTTCTCGAAGAAGGCCAGCGCCTCAGTCACGCTCATGTCCAGCACCTCGGCGATGTTCTTTCCCTTGAAATAGACCTCCAGCGCCTCGCGATTGTAGCGCCTGCCGTGGCATATCTCGCACGGCACGGTGACGTTCGGCAGGAACTGCATCTCTATCTGGATGTAGCCCTCGCCCTGGCACGCCTCGCAGCGCCCTCCCCTGACGTTGAAGCTGAAACGCCCCGCACGGTAGCCGCGCGCCCGCGCCTCGGGCACGGTGGCGAACAGCTCGCGTATCGGCGTGAACGTGCCGGTGTAGGTCGCCGGGTTGGAGCGCGGCGTGCGCCCGATGGGTGACTGGTCGATGTTCACCACCTTATCGATATGCTCCATCCCGTCGATGCCGTCGCAGTCACCGGGGCGCTCCTTGGCGCGGTAGAACGTCTGCGCCAGCTTTTTGTACAGGATGTCGCCGATGAGGGTGCTCTTGCCCGAACCGGACACGCCGGTGATGCAAACCATCCTCCCCAGCGGTATGCTCACATCGATATTCTTGAGGTTGTTCTGGCGCGCTCCGCGGATGACCACCTCCCTGCCTGAGCCGGGTCGACGTACTGCGGGTAGCGGTATCGTTTTGCGGCCGCTGAGGTAGCTGCCGGTGCTCGACGCCTCGCAGGCCATGATTTCATCGATGGTGCCGGTCACCACGATGCGGCCGCCGCGCTCCCCCGCGCCGGGTCCCATGTCGATGATACGATCGGCGGCGCGCATCATCGCCTCGTCGTGCTCGACGACGATTATCGTGTTGCCCAAGTCGCGCAGCTTCTTCAGCGTTTCGATAAGGCGATAATCATCGGCCGGGTGTAGCCCCACCGTCGGCTCGTCGCAGATGTAGAGCACGCCCATGAGCCCGCTGCCGATCTGCGTCGCCAATCGTATCCGCTGCGCCTCGCCGCCGGAGAGCGTGCCGGACGCCCGGTCGATGCTGAGGTAGTCGAGCCCCACGTCGCGCAGAAATCCGAGCCGGCCTCCGATCTCCTTTATTATCTGGTGGGCGATGATCGTCTCCCGCTCGCTGATGGGCGACCTGCCTCCGTCGCCGCCGCCGAGCGATTCCACCCATTTTATCGCCTGCTCCACCGACATGGCGCTGACCTGTGCGATGTTACTGCCGACGATCGTGATCGCCAACGCCTCGGGTTTGAGCCGCCGGCCGCCGCACGCCGGGCACGGGCGGCTGGTCATGTAGCGCTCGATTTCCGAGCGGATGAAGTCGGACTCGGTATCCCTGAAGCGGCGTTCCAGGTTGTGGATCACCCCCTCGAAATGTGTATCGTACTCGTACGTCTTCCCCAGCTGTGTCTCGTGCCGCATCGTCAGGCGCTGGCGGCCGCTGCCGTGCATCACGATGTCGAGCTGCTCCGCGGTCAGGTTCTTTAAGGGCGTGTTTGCCGAGAAGCCGAACTTCCTCGCCACGGATTCCAGCATGCTCATGTACCACGGGCTCAGCGAGCCCGACCTGGTCCACGGCTGTATCGCCCCCTCCGCTATCGACAGGTTTTTGTTCGGTATGACCAGCTCAGGATCGATCTCCATCTTCACCCCGAGGCCAGTGCACTCGAGGCAGGCGCCGTGCGGACTGTTGAAGCTGAAGGTGCGCGGCTCGATCTCGCCCATGCTGATGCCGCAGCGCACGCAGGCGAAGTGCTCCGAGAACAGAAGCTCCTCGCCGTCCACGATCTCGACCAGCACCACACCGCCGCCGAGCTTGAGCGCGGTCTCGACGGAGTCGGCCAGGCGCTTGTGCTGCTCCGCGCCCCCGATGACCAGCCTGTCGATCACCGCCTCTATGGTATGGTTCTTGTAACGGTCGAGCTGTATGTCTTCGTACAGGTCACGGACGCGGCCGTCGATCCTGGCGCGGACGTAGCCCGCCTTCCGCAGATCCTCGAACACGACCAGGTGTTCGCCCTTGCGGTCTTTTATGATGGGGGACATTATAGCTATCCTGGTTTGCGGCGGCAGGCCCAGCAGCGAGTCGACTATCTGCTGCACCGTCTGCTGGGATATCTCCTGTCCGCAGCCGGGGCAGTGGGGGTGTCCGATGCGGGCGAAGAGCAGGCGCAGGTAGTCGTAGACCTCGGTGACGGTGCCCACGGTCGATCGCGGATTCTTCCCCGGCCCCTTCTGGTCGATGGAGATCGCCGGGCTGAGCCCCTCGATATAATCGACGTCCGGCTTCTCCATGCGTCCGAGGAACTGGCGGGCGTAGGCCGAGAGCGATTCTACATAGCGTCGCTGGCCCTCGGCGTATATGGTGTCGAACGCCAGCGAGCTTTTGCCCGAGCCGGATACGCCGGTGATAACCACCAGCCTGTCCCTCGGGATGACCACATCGATGTTCTTGAGGTTGTGCTCGCGGGCGCCTCTAACAACTATAGCGTCTAGCGTCATATATGTATCCTATGGTTTTCAGTCCGTAAGCTTTAATTTTAGCATGGAAAAATCGATACGGATAGCATGTATAGAGGGCGCTAGTAGTGTATCATGTCATTCCTTGACTTGATTCTCCCCCTTTGTAAAAGGGGGACTGAGGGGGATTTTAAAGACGGGGACATAATCCAGTGGGCGAGATGAACCTCGCCCCTACGATTTTCTGCATAGAAGCAGGTCCTGAATATTTCCTATCTCTAAAATGATACCCTACCGAGGGCGCTGCTATAGTTGACATGTCGTTATGTTTGTGTATACTGTGTTACACGGTGGGTCCTAGATCGAAGCTTCGGTTTTGTGAACCTAGGGAGGCTCGGTGTTCTTCTCGGTAACAGACCAGTTCTGTTGTGGCGATCCGGCAAACGGGGTCTTGAAGCTGATCGACGTGGTGACCACTCTGAAAATCTAAGGAGGTCGCGGATGACTTTCGAAGACAAGACTCTGGAGTGTCGGGATTGCGGCAGAGAGTTCACGTTCAGTTCGGGCGAACAGGAGTTCTACCAGTCGCGAGGTCTTGAGAGGGAACCCACGCGTTGCAGGGAATGTCGCGCGGTGAGGCGGCGGACCCGGTCCGGCGAATCACGCCAGATGTTTCCGGTAACCTGCGCATCCTGCGGACAGGAAACCGAGGTTCCCTTCGAGCCCAAGGGAGACAGGCCGGTGTACTGCAACGATTGCTTCTATAAAGTCAAAAACAGCCAGGAACACTAGAGATACAGGATAAACCGAGAATCACGCAACTTCATCTCGGTTTTTTGTTTTTGCCGGAGGGCACGATGCATGTCGGCGCTTGCGTTGTGAAGCTGCGCCTGCCGGAGAACGACTCGCTGAAGGGCAAACGGCAGGTCTCGCGATCGATAATAGACCGCGTTAAGCACAGGTTCAACGTCTCCATCGCTGAGGTCGAGGACCAGGAATATTGGCAGCTTCTTACTCTGGGTATAACCTGCGTCTCCAACAGCGGCCCGCACGCCAACGAGATGCTCTCAAGGGTGGTTGACTTCATCGAAAAAAGCAAGTTCGATGTTGAGATGCTTGATTACGAGATAGAGATCGTCGATGTCCTTTGAATCCGACCCCTCGATATTTATAGCAAGCCTTCGCGAACACCCCACGTACAAGAGCCAGATCGTCCACGTCCAGCGTATACAGCCGCGACGACCGTTGCATGGCGAGCTGGCGGAGCCTCTTAACCCTCCACTTCAGTCGGCGTTGGAGTCGGCCAGCATGTTTCCCTTGTACAGCCACCAGGCGCAGGCGATAAACGCCGCGCGCGCCGGACGCAACGTCTTCATCGTGACGCCGTCCGCCAGCGGCAAGACGCTGGGCTACAACGTGCCCGTCCTCGAACGAATGCTGTCGGGCAAACGCAGCCGGGCGCTGTACCTGTTTCCCACCAAGGCGCTGGCGCAGGACCAGCTGCGCGGCCTGGGCGAATTGATCGACCTGCTCACGCCGTCGACGATTGCCTCAAAGGACTGCACCACGTTCGACGGCGACACGGCGAGGGAGGAGCGCCGTGACATAAAAAAATCGGCGCGCGTAGTGCTGAGCAACCCGGATATGCTGCACGTGGGCATACTGCCCAACCACGAGTCGTGGTCGGGTTTCTTACGCCATCTCAGCTACGTCGTTGTCGATGAGGCCCACATCTACCGCGGCGTCTTCGGCTCCAACGTGGCCAATGTGCTCAGGCGTTTGCGTCGATTATGCGAGCTCTACGGATCGTCGCCGCAGTTCATCTGCTGCTCGGCCACCATCGCAAATCCGAGGGAACATATCGAAAATCTGGTCGGCCTCGATTTCGATGTCGTCGACGAGGACGGCTCGCCCTACGGCGGCAAGGACTTCGTCTTCTGGAACCCGCCGCTCGTCGACCGGGAGGGCGGCGAAGCGAGGCGCAGCGCCAACACGGAATCGAGCTCGCTGCTGGCCGAGCTGGCCAAGGCCGGGCTGCGCACCATCGACTTCGCCAAGTCGCGCAAGCTCACCGAGCTGATCTATATTTACTCGCGGGACCGCCTGCGCGAGGAGTCGCCGCGGCTAGCCGAACGCATAATGCCGTACCGCGCGGGCTACATCGCCGAGGAGCGGCGCTTCATCGAGCGGCAGCTGTTCGACGGCGGGCTGCTCGGCATCGTATCGACGAACGCGATGGAGCTGGGCGTGGACATCGGCGACCTGGACGCCACGGTGCTCACCGGCTATCCGGGGAGCATCTCCAGCGCATGGCAGCAGGCGGGGCGCAGCGGGAGGCGGGGCGGGCGCTCGCTGAGCTTCCTCATTGCCATGGACGACCCGTTGGATCAATACTTCATGCGTCACCCCGAGGCCTTCTTCGGCAGGAGCTTCGAAAGCGCTCTCATCAATCAGTCCAACTCGCACATACTCAGGCAGCACCTGTTGTGCGCAGCGTGGGAGCGCCCGCTGGACGAACGGGATGCCGATGTCTTCGGGCCGAAATATGCCGAAGTTCGAGATGAGATTGAGAGCGAAGGGCTGCTACGAAATCGCCAGCGCAAATGGTACCTCTCGCCTCAGATATCCTATCCCGCCGAGATGGTCAACATCCGTTCCGCCTCCGCCGACCGCTACACCGTCGTCGACGTGTCGGACAACCACCGTGATATCGAGACGGTGGACGCCTCGGTGGCCTTCTTCCAGCTTCACCAGGGGGCGATATACCTGCATCAGGGCGAATCGTACCTGGTCGGCGAGCTGGACATCCCATCGCGCACGGCGTATGCGAAACCTGTTGACGCCGATTACTACACGCAGGTTAGAGAAATCGAAGACCTGTCCATCCAGCACGTCATTCGTAAGAAGGAAGTCGGTGGCGTTGGCGTCTGTCTCGGCGGCGTTACCGTGACCAACCATGTGATAAGCTATAGGAAGCGCAGACAATTCTCCGAGGAGGTCATCGGGGAGGAGCCGCTCGACCTGCCTCAGACTATATTTCCCACCATCGCATTCTGGTTTGGCCTCCCGCATGGCACCGGACGTCGATTGGCTGAGCAGGGCCTCGACCTCGCCGGCGGCCTGCACGCAGTCGAGCACGCCGCAATCGGATTGTTGCCATTGTTCGCCCTGTGCGACCGCAACGATATCGGCGGCGTCTCCACCCCGGCCCATGCCGACACCGGCAAGCCGCAGATATTCATCTACGATGCCTATCCCGGCGGCGTGGGCATAGCCGAGCGCGGCTACGAGTTCATCGATGATTTGTGGAAGGCGACGCTGCAGCTGGTGAAGGAATGTCCCTGCGAGTCCGGCTGCCCGGCGTGCGTGCAGTCGCCCAAGTGCGGGAACTACAACGAGCCGCTGGATAAGAGGGCGGCGGTGGTTATTTTGGAGGGGCTGGTGGGTGGTCGTTGAATGTCATCATCCTTCCGCGGAAGGATGATCCAGGTGTAGGGGCAACCCGCCGTGGTTGCCCATCCAAAGGGCAGGCACAGGGGCCTGCCCCTACCGTTTATCCCCGTACGGCGCCCGGCGCTCGCGCAGCAGGTGCACGCAATGAGCATTCAGGCTCTCACCCTCGCGCAGAGCCTCTATGGTTAAAGCCTTGTGCATGTCCTCGCCGACGCGAAGAACGAATTTTCCGGAGTATTTCTTCCCCGCCGTGACCGCGGGCAGCGGCTCTCCGTCCTCCTCATAAATCTTGATCCACTCCTCCACCGCCCGGCACAGCTCCTTGTAGACCTCGCCCTCGTCGTCGCCGTGCACGCCGCCCAGCATAAGCCCGGGGCATGTGCCGATATAGCACCGGTCTTCCTCCGACCACTCGACTATCTTTAAATATCTGTCACTTGCTTTCATTCCGCGCCTCCCGGATGGCTCTCTCCACGTCTCGTTCCTGATAACGCTTGGCGTCTTGGCCTGTGTTACCACTGATTGTGATATTTATTCCGCGGGGGTGCTTGAAGTTGCGATGGCTTCCCTTGCCGCCGCGGTCAACAAAGCCGACCTTCTTCAAGTCTTGTATCAGCTCCCGGATTTTCCTCGGCATGGTAGTATATAGTACTAAAATGATACTATGATGTCAAGTGCGCCCCCTCCAGCTCCTCGATGGCCACGACGTCGTTCTCGTTGATGACGGGCACCACGCCCAGTTCAAGTAATGTCAGTAGCGTGTTGCGGGCGTTGAGGTAGCTCAGCCTGTCGGCCAGGTCCAGCTTTGTCAGCAGC
>JAYEHL010000080.1:0-16822 GCA_034659515.1 Chloroflexota bacterium
CGTTTATGCAATGCCGGTAAAGCGCATAAGGTGGCATTGACCGCGTGTATGCACAAGCTTCTCACTATCCTCAATGCTATGGTTAAAAATCATACTCATTGGTCGCCAGTTTGTGCCGAAAACTCTTGACAATCAAGACAGTTGCTACATCTGGATTATCCGGTCGCGCCGGATAATGACAAATACGTTTTGATGGTGGTTGTAGGGGCGAACACGCGTGTTCGCCCAGATCCGATTGACGGAAACCATCAGGGGAATACAAGATTCGCCCCTACATCGTGTGGTTCATATCTCGCGGTTGAGATGTTGCGGCGTTGATGTTATTACGAGGGCAGACACAGAGGTCTGCCCCTACGTCGCGTGGTCGAGGCGTATCGAGACCCGCCCCACGAATCTAACACTTGTGCAAATATGAAGCCCCCGCGACGTTTGTCGAACGGGGGCGTTTTTTATCAATATTCAATTGCCTGCCGCATAACGGCTTCGGGATCACTTCTCCAGATAGATATCCCAGATGCAGGCCGGCTCGTCCTTGCTGGCGCGGGGCGGCAGCTTCACCGGCACCCACTTTATCTTGGGGTCGAACCAGTCCGCCGAGCGCTGGTTGTAGGGTATGCAAACCCTCTCGCATGCCTGTTTCAAGAGTTCCGTGTCCCCGTGCTTTTCGAAATAGTCCAGCGCGTGGCACTTGGTAATCGTGTATCGGCCGTGCTCCTTATCGAAAAGCTCGCAATCGATATGGAAAAGTCCTCCCAGTGAGGCGCTGGTCTGCACATACTTCATCACGGCTTCCACGTCAGTCCCTTCGATGTTCAGCGCGCCGCGGGTTCGCATGACCTCCCCCTTGGTGCCGCCCTCCCATACGTTTATGTGATATTGCCACGCTTGCTTGTCTCCATACTTCTGTCGCATAAGGCCGAGCCACAACCCGTCGATTCCGAGGTAATCCCTGCACGCCGCTTGGTAGAGGCGGATGAGCGCTTCCTTGGAGAAATCTTCCAGTTTGATGTCTTTCTGGAACGGACCACTGTAATCCTGCATATCTGCCATGTTCCCCTCCTTTAATCGCCGACAATTCAAGCGAATTTGCTAAGCGTCGAGCTTCACCCATTTTAGACATGGATAAGGTATTTGTAAACCGAAAATACCTGCACGGATCAAGTTATGTTAGAATAGTGAATCTGTGGCGCGGGTTGCGATTCGATGTATTGCCCGCGTTGGCGATTTATGTAAAAATTCTCCTGTCGGTTTTAATAATCGGGATCGGTTCGATATCACTGGAGAGGGGCTGTTTTGCTTGTAGGGCTTAGAGTAAAGAACCTCGGCATCATCGACGAGATAGACTGGGAATTGCAGCCGGGACTGAACGTCATCACCGGCGAGACCGGCGCTGGCAAATCGCTGGTGGTCGACGCCATCGAGGCGTTGCTGCTGGGACGGCTGGATGAGGAAGCCATTCGATACGGCGCGGACGATGCGCGCATCGAGGGCGTGTTTGGCCTGACCGGCGACGACAGGTTCTCAAGCCTGCGCCGTTTCGCTGAGACCGGCGGTATCGATATCGACGACGATGCACTTATATTGAGGTGTGAGGTTCGCAAGCAGGGGCGCAGCGTGATACGGGTCAACGGCCAGACGGTGACGAAGGGGCTGCTGCGACAGCTCGGCAACTTCCTCATCGACGTGCACGGGCAGAGCGAGCACCTATCGCTGCTCAATAAAGACTACCACATGGATATACTCGACGCGTACGCTCATACCACAGGTCTACGAAACGAATTCAGTGATAAGGCCAATGAGCTTAACCGGCTGAAGGCTAAACTCAGAACGCTTGTCGATGACGAGGCCGAGCGGGCCAGGCGGGAGGAATTCCTGCGTTTCCAGATCGACGAGATAGCGCAGGCGCAACTGAGGGAAGGCGAGGACGAAGAGCTGGAGCGCGAAAGAATAATCCTATCCTCCGCCGAGAGGCTTAAGGAATTGTCTTTCGAGGCGTATCTTGCCATCTGCGGCGATGAGACTGCCAATCGAGGTTCCCCGGCGCTCGAAAGCCTGAGTGATGCCGCGCGGGCGTTGAAGCAGATATCCGATCTCGACCCTGACATGAAGCCACAGCAGGACGCAATCGATGACCTATTCTATCGTCTGGAGGAAGTGGCGCGTGATATAAAAAGCTACACCAACGGGCTGGAGCACGACCCGCGCCGCCTGGAGGAGATAGAGCTAAGGCTCGATGTGATAAGCAGGCTGAAGCGCAAATACGGCGGCAGCATCGCCGAGGTGCTCGATTACCTGCGGCGATCCGAGGAGGAATACGAAGGCATGGCCCATTCAAGCGAGCAGCGCGATCATATCGAGAAAGCGATATCGAGCATTAAAAACGACATGGGCCGGATCGCTGCGGAACTCTCGGAGGCGCGCTCGGAGGCCGCCGGTCGGCTCAATGACGACGTCGGGCGGGAGCTTCAGGAACTCGACATGTCGAATGTTGGGTTCAACGTCTCGATCGCCCGGGAACCGTCCGCCGACGGCATTCCCCTGCCGGATGGCGACAGCTACGCTTTTAACGATACGGGCATCGATTATGTAGAGTTTATGGCTTCGACCAATCCCGGCGAGCCGTTCAAGCCGCTGGCGAAGATAGCTTCCACCGGCGAGATATCCAGATTCACCCTGGCCCTGAAGGGAGCCATCTCCGAGGCGGATAACATACCGGTGCTCGTCTTCGATGAGATCGATATCGGCATCGGTGGCAGGAGCGGCGAGATGATCGGCCGGAAGCTGTGGAGGCTGGCGCGCGATCGACAGGTGATCTGCATCACGCACCTGTCACAGATAGCCGCCTTCGCCGATGCGCACTACGTAGTTCGCAAGGAGTCCTTGGAGTCTCGAACGTCGAGCATGATCCAAAGCGCGCAAGATGACGACCGGATCTATGAGCTTGCCGCAATGATCGCCGGGCCTCAATACTCTGAAAATGCGCTGAAAAGTGCACGCGAGATGGCCGGAAAAGCGGAGGCCTGGAAAAAAGGACAAACGCAGGTGAAAAATGGATGATCTCCCCTGAGCGATGTCCGGTCGGCGTTGACAAAATACGCACAAAAACGCTAAAATAACTCGGTTCAAATTTGAAATAAGCAACAAATATCTATCTCTATGAGTTGCGTTAGGATTCGAAGACGGAAAGTTATATACTAGTTGTTAGGGGGGCCGGAGAAGGTTATACCGGGTAAAAATGGTACGTTGTTTGGAAATAGCAGATACGCTTACATTGTAAACAGGGATGTTGATCGTATAATCTACCGCCGACACATCGTTGAATGCAGCAGGCAAACGCCTGTCGCTTTGACGGGATTTGATATTCCCTCTGCAATCAATAGATCGACGCTTAACCCGCTTCGCTCTCCAAAGAATTTCAAGTCTGGCTAGGAGACAAATTTTTCATTTTAGGGGTGTGACAAGTGATAGTAGTCGCATGCATAAAACAGGTGCCGGACACCACGCAGGTTAAGACCGATCCGGTAACCGGCACACTCATTCGAGAGGGTGTTCCGTTTATAGTTAATCCCTTCGATACGCCTGCGCTCGAGGAGGCTCTCAAACTCAAGGATAAATACGGATGTCGTGTAGTCGCGATATCGATGGGCCCTCCGAATACGGAATTTACTTTAAGGAAAGCCCTATCGGTGGGCGCTGACGACGCGGTGCTGCTGACTGACCGCGTGTTCGGCGGAGCCGATACGCTGGCCACCAGCAAAGTGCTCGCCGAGGCGATAGCGAAGCTGGCTAAAGAGGAAGAGGTCGGCATTGTGCTGTGCGGCAGGCAGAGCATCGATGGGGATACGGCTCAAGTGGGCCCGGGTATTGCATCCAGGCTGGGATACTGCCAGCTGACGCTGGTCGACCAGATTCAAGGTCTCGATATGTCCTCGCGCAAAGTCAGGGTCAGGCGCAAGATGGAAGGCCGCCACGAGATCGTCGAAGCCCCGCTGCCGGTTATGATCGCCGTGGTGCGCGAGATCAGCCAGCCGCGCTACCCGACGGTGCCGATGCGACTCGCTTCGCAGGACGCCGAGGTTAAGCTCTGGGACAACAGCGTGATGCAGCTGCCCAAGGATCTCATCGGTCTTGAAGGCTCCCCTACCCAGGTGCGGAAGATATTCTCTCCGGAGAGGGCTCAGGGCGAGATGCTGGGTGACGGAGTCAACGATCCCAACGGAGCGGCTGAACTGCTTATCAACGCCCTCGTTGAGAAAGATATTATCTCGCTATAAAAATCAACGGATGTAAAGCGATATGGAAGAGAAGAAAAAGAAAATTAAGAAACCCAGAGGCATAGCCAGGCTTATCCCCGGCAAGTGCATAGCCTGCGGGGCCCGGTGCGAGACGTCGTGTCCCAAAGATTGTATAACGATGGATGATGCCGGCGAGCCGGTCATCGATGTTACGAATTGCATCGGCTGCGGCAAGTGCGTGAAGATATGTCCCGCCGAAGCCGTCGAGATGTACCTGACGCCGGAGGAGCAGAAGATTCTGGCGGAATGGGAGGCGCAGCGGGCCGCCGAGAAGGAAGCCGCGAAGCAACCGGAGGCGGAGGTCGAAGAGGAGGATGCCGATCTCGCCAAGCTGAAGGAGTACAAGGGCATCTGGATATTCGTCGAGCAGACCGACGGCGTGCCGCATGTGGTCTCGTGGGAGCTGCTGGGCATCGGCGTCGAACTGGCGAAAACACTTGGCGTAGAGCTGTGCACCGTGGTCATCGGCGAAAACGTCGAACGTCTCTGCGAGGAATCGTTCCATTACGGCGCTTCCAAGTCGTATCTGGTCGACGATCCTGTATTTCGCCATTATCGTACGGAGTCGTACTATAAGGCCGTGTGCCACTTGGTGAGGAAGTACAAACCGGAGATCGTTCTGGTGGGAGCCACCGGTCTGGGCCGCGACCTGGCCGGGGCCGTAGCCACCGATCTCATGACCGGGCTGACCGCGGACTGCACCGGCCTGGTCATCGATGAGAGAGGGTTCCTGCTTCAGACACGTCCGGCGTTCGGCGGTAACATCATGGCCACCATCATGACGGAGCGAACCAGGCCGCAGATGTCCACCGTACGTCCTCATGTTATGCCGTTGCCCCACTGTGACACCTCGCTCAAGGGCGAGATAATCAGGGAGACGGTGCCGATCAAAGAGGATGACGTTCTGGCAAAGGTCATTGAGATCATCGAGGATAAGCGCGGCGGAGCGGATGAGGTGGATATCTGCGCTGCCGACGTCATAGTCGCCGGCGGCCGCGGGATGTTGAGCAAGGAGAAATTCGGCATCCTGCAGGAGCTGGCCGACGAACTCGACGGTGTTGTAGGGTGCTCGCGCGCAGCTATGGAGGCCGGGTACATGCCGTATGAAAGGCAGGTTGGCCAGACCGGCAAGACGGTGCGGCCGAAAATCTATATCGCCTGCGCCATCTCAGGGGCGATACAGCACCTGGTCGGCATGCAGGACTCGGATGTGATAATCGCCGTCAACCGCGACAAGTCGGCGCCGATTTTCGAAGTAGCCACTTACAGCATCGTCGGCGATGTCTTCGAGGTGGTTCCCGCCATCACGAATCGCATCAGGGAGATGAAGAAACAAAAGGTGGCTTGTTAGCATACCATGCCGGCATTTAAAAGGAGTGAACCGTGTCGTTAAACACTGTCATATACATAGTCGTTTTCGTGTTCGCAGTAGCCTTTTTCGGCTGGAGTTGCTACAAGCGCTTCAGCCTCGTCGCTCTCGGAAAGGACGATAACCGTTTCAAGCAGATCGGCACGCGCGTGTGGAATATGCTGTACTACCCGTTCTCGCAGCGCTGCACCATCAACCGAAGCTATAAGTTCGGCATAAACCACGCCTTGCTGTTCTGGAGCTTCATGCTGCTGCTTATCGCCAATACTGAATTTCTACTCCACGGATTAGCTCCGAATGCAATTGCTTTGTCAAAGCTGCCCGGCGGTGCCTATCACGCGCTGGCAATGATATTTGATATCGTTTCGGTTCTCGTTCTGGTGGCGGTGGTCGCCGCGGTGGTGCGGCGTTTCGCATTTCCGCCCAAGTTCGTCGAGGCGCGCAGCCGCGACGCCTTCATTATTCTGGGTCTCATATCCGCTCTGATGATCGCCTTCTTCTTCACCCACGGCGCCGAGATCGCGCAGGGCGTCGAGGAGGCCGCCTCCTATATGCCGATATCGAATTTCGTCGGCACCACGATACTCGGCGGGCTGTCGGCGGGAGTGGCCGAGACGGTCGCCGACGTCTTCTGGTGGATACACGCCATCGTGCTGCTTTCCTTCCTTAACTATCTGCCCTACAGCAAGCATATGCATATTTTGACATCGATACCGAATTGCTTCTTCCGCAGCATCGATAAGGTGACGACGCAGTCGCGGGAGACGTTCGCGAAGGGCAACACGTACGGCGTCGAGCGCGTCGACCAGTTCACATGGAAAGACCTGTTCGATTCGTATTCCTGCACCGAGTGCGGACGCTGCTCCGACAACTGCCCTGCGGCGTTGACGGGCAAGGCGCTTCAGCCGCGCCTCGTCATACACGATATAAAAATGAACCTGCTGAAGAACGGGCCGCTTCTGGCCAAGAACGAACAACCGTCTCAGCCGCTGATCGGTGACCATCACGAGGGCAGCGTGTCCGAGGAGGCCATCTGGGATTGCACCACGTGCGGCGCTTGCATGGAGGTTTGCCCCGTATTCATCGAGCACGTTCCCAAGATGGTCGATATGCGCCGCAATCTGGTGGAGATGAAGGCCGAGTTCCCCCACGAGCTGCACAACCTGTTCGAGAACATGGAGGGGCGCAGCAACCCGTGGGGCATTGCGCCGGAGAAGCGGGCGTCGTGGATCGAAGAGGCCGGGGCGCAGCCCTTCGAAGCGGGCAAAACGGAATATCTGCTGTACGTCGGATGCGCCGGCTCGCTCGATTCCCGCAACAAGCAGGTCACGCTGGCCACGGCCAGGGTGCTGGATGCCGCCGGCGTTTCATGGGGCGTTCTGGGCAAGGACGAGTTGTGCTGCGGCGACAGCCTGCGACGTCTGGGCAACGAGTTCATCTTCGATCAGATGGCCAGGGACAACGTTAAGCTTTTCGAAGAGCGGGGCGTTAAGAAGATCATCGCTCAGTGTCCGCACTGCTTCAGCACGCTGAAGAACGATTATCGACAGTACGGCATCGAACTCGAAGTCATTCATCACACCGAGCTGATAAACAGCCTTATCGAGCAGGGCAAGCTCAAGCTCAACGGCAACGGTGATTTCGGCAAGGTGGTGTTCCACGATTCGTGCTATCTGGGGCGCTACAACTCCATTTACGAGCCGCCGCGCAAAGCGATCGCCGCAGTTACCGATGCAGCGCCTGCGGAAATGGAGCGTAATCGCGAGAGGGCGTTCTGCTGCGGCGGCGGCGGCGGGCGCATGTGGCTGGAGGAGAACGTCGGCGACCGTATCTACGTCGTACGCACCGAGCAGGCGCTCAAGGAGGAACCCAAGACGATCTGTACGTGCTGTCCTTATTGTATGACCATGTTCGAGGATGGGCTCAAGGATAAGGGCGTAGAGGAGTCAGTTCGAGTGCTGGACCTGGCCGAGATAGTGGCAGCGGCACTGGAATCGAAGGGCAGCCAATAATCGCTGCGGGGTTTATATCCGCCGGGAATATGTGGTAAAATTGTTGATAGGCCGGATCGATACTTCAGTACAATGCGAGGCGATCGTTTGCGGCCGGTAATATTAGGAGATAATCGATGAAGGAGAAGATCGAGGCGGCGTTAGCGGAGATTAGGCCGTCATTACAGGCGGACGGCGGCGACGTCGAATTGGTCGACGTACAGAATGGCACCGTTATGGTGAGGTTGGTCGGTGCTTGCCACGGCTGCCCGATGGCGGCTATGACACTGAAGCAAGGCATCGAACAAATTATCAAGGAGCAGGTGCCTGAAGTAAAGGAAGTGGTCGCCGTTTAGCGGCGTTAGCGTTGTGCAAGGCGAGTATCGAAAAATATCACAGCCAGGGTCTGTTGTTAAGGAGTGGTTACTTTAGCCACTCCTTTTTTAATGGGTGATATGAAAGGAAGTTTCTTTTTCATCTGCCAGCCTTTTGGAGTGTGGCAAGCGAGCAGGGTGTACGCTTGCAAATCGTTTCCGTTTTAAACCTCCAAGATTTTCAATTTTGCTCGATACAGTCTCGTCAAAAAGTTGGCAGATGTGTTAGAATGGAATGTGAAAAAAATAACAATCACTTATTTGGTCGGATAGACTGGATTCATAAATAGAGTCAGGAGGGCTGTTAGGAGACAAGGCATTTTTGATTTAGATAATCGATTCGACGATCCAATGTATTAAAGTTGAACGTAGTTAAAGCTGTAAGATTTCAATAGCAGATTCAGAAAGGGGGCAAAATTGGCTAAACCGAAAGTAGCTTTTTATTGGTGTGCTTCCTGCGGGGGTTGCGAAGAGACAGTCGCCGACTTGAATGAAGACATCCTCAAGGTCGCGGATGCGGTGGATATCGTTCTTTGGCCGGTGGCGCTGGACTTCAAGAAGAAGGACATCGAGGCGTTGGCCGACGGTGAGATCGCGGTAAGCTTCATCAATGGCGCAATAAGGATGGATGAACACGAGGAATGGGTAGAACTACTCAGGAAAAAATCGGGGCTCGTAGTTGCCTTCGGCTCCTGTGCCTGCTTCGGCGGGATACCGGGGCTGGCAAACTTCTGGGACAAGGAGATCATCTTTAACCGGGTATATAAAGAGGTTCCGACGATAGAGAACCCGCAAGGTATCACTCCCCAGACGAAGACAACGGTCGATAGCGGCGAGCTCACCCTCCCGGAATTCTACGACACGGTCAAGACCCTGGGCCAGACCATCGACGTGGATTACTTCCTCCCGGGCTGCCCCCCGCCTCCAGACCTGGTGATGGCCGCAGTGGCCGCAATCCTCGAGGGAAAACTGCCTGAGAAGGGCGCCGTGCTCGCCCCGGACAAGGCTCTGTGCGACACTTGTCCGCGCAAGGATTCCAAGCCGGAGAAACTGACAATCAAAGAGATGAAGCGGCCGTGGCAGATAAAAATGGATCCCGAGAAATGTTTCCTAGCACAGGGCATCTTCTGTATGGGGCCGGCCACGCGTACCGGTTGCGGTGAAACCTGCATCAGGGCAAACCAACCGTGCAGGGGATGCTTCGGCCCGATCAGCGGCGTAATCGACCAGGGGGCCAAGGCGCTATCGATGGTGGCCTCCATTCTCGGCATCGAGGACGAGGGTAAGATGACCGAGGACGATGTCGCCAAACTAATCGATGGAGTCGCCGATCCTGCGGGAACGGTTTACAGATATGGCCTGCCTTCCTCCCTATTGGGAAGAAAACGGATGAAGGTGTAGGAGGATAGAGAGCGCATGAGTAAAATAACGATTGACCCGATAACCAGGCTTGAGGGCCACGGCAAGATAGAGATATTTCTCGATGACGCCGGCAGTGTCAAACAGGCGTATCTCCAGGTACCGGAGCTTCGCGGCTTTGAGAAGTTCTGCGAGGGAAGGCCTGCCGAGGAGGTGCCCCGCATAACCACGATGATTTGCGGTGTCTGCCCGACGGCTCATCACATGGCGGGAACCAAAGCCCTGGACGACCTGTTCAAGGTGGAACCAACGCCGACGGCCAAGAAGATACGCGAGCTGATGTACAATGCATTCTGCTGTGAAGACCATATCCTGCACTTCGTCTTCCTTGGCGGCCCCGACTTCGTAGTCGGCCCGCAGGCTCCTGCCGCCGAGAGGAACGTGCTCGGTGTTATCGGCAAGCTGGGGTTGGAGACAGGCGGCAAGGTCATCGAGTGCAGGAAGAGGCTGCGCAATGTCATGCGCATAATCGGCGGCAAGCCGATTATGCCCACCTGCGGCCTGCCTGGCGGCGTATCCAAAAGCCTCAGTGAAGACGAGCGCAAGACCTGCATCGAGGCAGGGGAATATGCAGTGGACTTCTGCAAGGTCCTGCTCCAGCTCTTCGACGACGTGGTGCTGAAAAACAAAGAGTACCTCGACCTGATTACAGGCGATGTTTATAAACATCGAACCTATTATATGGGCATGGTGGACGAAAACAACAAGGTGAATTTCTATGACGGCCCCATTCGTGTGGTAGATCCCAATGGCAAGGAGTTCATCAAGTTCGCCAATCATAGCGATTACCTGAACGTCATCAAGGAACATGCTGAGCCCTGGACTTATATGCGATTCTGTTATCTGAAAGATATTGGATGGAAGGGTTTCGTCGATGGGGAGGACAGCGGTGTGTTCCGCGTGGCCCCGCTGGCGCGGCTGAACGCGGCGGATGGTATGGCCACTCCGCTGGCCCAGGAAGCCTACGATAAGATGTTCTCGACACTGGGCGGTAAGCCGTGCCACAATACCTTGGCGTTTCACTGGGCACGGCTAGTCGAGGCCCTCTATGCCGCAGAACGCGTGCTGGAGCTCGCCAGCGACCCGGCGATCACCTCTACCGATATCGTTAATCTTCCGACTGCTACCCCCAAAGAGGGCGTCGGCATCGTTGAAGCGCCGCGCGGGACGCTGTTCCATCACTATGAGACAGACGATAACGGGATCATCACCAAGTGCAACCTCATCGTGGCAACACAGAACAACGCGGCGGCCATCAATATGTCGGTGGAGAAGGCCGCCAAGTCGCTCATCAAGAACGGCGATGTCCCCGAGGGCATTCTCAACATGATAGAGATGGGATTCCGTGCCTACGACCCGTGTCATGGATGCGCCAACCATTCGCTCCCGGGTAAGATGCCTCTGGAGCTGAATGTGTACGACAATGATGGGAATCTGATGAGGAAGTTGCGCCAGGGTTAACGCTGGCGCGCACAGTGTAACATTTTCGTTAAAGAGGAAAGGATGGAAATGGGTGCGAAAGATATTATCGAAGAAGTGATCTGCAAAGACAGCGGAAAGATATATCTACCGCCGTGTCAGATAAAATGCCCGGTGGGAGAGGATATTCAGCGTACAAACGCGATGCTTTCGATACTTCCTGTGGATGAGAGTGCGGCGGCGGAACAAGTAATTAAGATCGGCGATGAAATATTCGAGAAGAACCCCATGTTCACCATATGCGGCTACGTCTGTGGTCTCTGTGAACAGGAGTGCAACTACAAGGACCAGACCGGCGCTATCAGGAGAAGGATGCTGAAGCGGTTCATCTCGGACTACTACATGTCGTATATGGATAAGAAAGCGGCGCTGCCGGCTCCGACCAAGGATAAAATTGCCGTGGTCGGCGGAGGCCCCGGCGGTTTGATGGCGATGTATGAGCTGGCCAGGAGGGGATACAAGGTCACCGTTTTCGAGCGGGACAAGGAGTTCGGCGGCGCGTTGAGATACATACCCATCTACCGCATGCCCAAGTCGGTGCTGGACGGCACGCTGAACAACCTGGCGCGGATGGCTAACGCCCAGGTCGAATTCGGATCGACCGTCGGCGAGGGCGGCAAGACGCTGGATGACCTCAAGAATGAGGGCTACAAGGCAGTGTTTATCGCCACCGGCACCCCGGCGCCGCGACCGCTCACCTTCGGCGGCAATCAGGTGGCAGGCGCCGATCTCGACGGCGTTATGTTCGGCCTGCCGCTGCTTCTGGATGCCAATCAAGGCACAGTTGCCCCTGACATGTTCAAGGGCAAACGTGTGCTGGTTATCGGGGGAGGCAACGTCGCGTTCGATGTTGCCAGGGTGGCGCGAAGGTTGGGCGGTGACGTATCGATGGCCTGTCTGGAATGCGCGGACAAGTGCTGCAATGACGGTATCCCTGCGGACATCGAGGAGATCGAGGGCGCCGAGCAGGAGGGAATAACGATACATTATTGCCGCGGCGTCAGCGAGATAATCGGCGAGAACGGTAAATTTAAGAAGACCAAGAGCCCGAAGTGCACCTCCGTGTTCGACGATAAGGGATTCAATCCTCAGTTCGATAGCGGTGACGCGATCGAGCTGGAGGCCGATGTTCTGCTGATCACCATCGGACAGGGAGCGGAACGCGGCCTGTTCCAGCAGGGCGGCATGCTCAACGACAGCGGACGGCTGGACGTTGATCCCGTTACCCTCATGAGCAACCAGAGGGAAGGCGTCTTCGTCGGGGGCGACGTCAGGCGGATCGGCTTCGCCGCAGAGGCGATACTGGAGGGCATAACAGCCGCCGAGTCCATCGACCGCTATATCAAGGGCGAAGACATGAAGGCCGACCGGGAGAAAGAATACGAGAAGGCGGAGGCCGCCAGGCTCGAAAACTATAAACCGCAGCCGCAGCTTCAGTGGGTGGACGCGAAGGACAGACTCAACTTCGATCTGTTCGAGATCGGATTCACCCTGGAGCAGGCGCGAGCCGAGGCTAAACGGTGCCTCTACTGCGGCCCATGCCTGAGTTGCAAGGGATGCGTGGTCGGCGGGATCCAGATCGAGATACCGGCGATCGAGGTTAACGAGGACATATGCAGCGGATGCGGCGTTTGCGTCGCCGTATGTCCATACGACGCCCGCAAGCTGGAGAAACGCGACGGCGGAACCGTGGCGATCATAGACGACCAGCGGTGCAAGCGGTGCGGCGTCTGTGTCAGCGCCTGCCCTTCGGGGGCTAACAAGATTGTAGACGAACTGGAGGCCTCTATCGCCGGCACGTTAGCAGCGATACGGGGGTGAGTATGAAAGATAAGGTAGAGGAAGTGGTTGCGGTTTGATGAAAACGCTCGTCTTAGGAATCGGCAATCCGATAGTCACTGACGATACTGTAGGCCTTAAAATCGCCCGATTGATTAAGGAGCGCAAGCCTCACATGGATGTGATCGAGGCATGTTCCGGCGCGATGGGACTGTTCGACTACGTGGTGGACCTGGACAGGCTCATCCTTATCGACTCCATAAAGACTGAGGGGGGTAAACCGGGGGCTGTATACAAGATCGAGATTGAGGATATGAAGCCGACACTGGATCAGGCCACGTCCCACGGCTTGGATATCGCCAGCGCTCTCATGATGGGAGAAGGTCTGGGATACAAAATGCCCCAATCAGTCAGCATATACGCTGTCGAGATAAAGGATAATTTGAATTTCGGTGAGGAGTGCACCAGAGAGGTAGCGGAGAGTATACCGTTAATCGCTGAAAAAATTATCGAGGAAGAGAGACTATGAATAGCTACAACCCAAAAATTGTCGTATTCGCATGTAACTGGTCAGGCATCGCCGGATCCTCGGAACTTAAAGCCAACCCCAGCCTTCAGGTGATAGATACGATGTGCTCCGGAAGGGTGGATCCCTCATTCGTTCTGCAGGCTTTCAGCAGCGGTGCAGATGGCGTGATGATCATCGGATGCCCTCCCGGGGACTGCCACTTCATCAGCGGCAACTATAAGACCCAGCGCATAGTCATGCTGCTCAGGTCCACGCTGTCCCAGTTTGGCATCGAGCCGGAGAGGCTGAAACTGGTGTGGGGTTCGACGCCAGAGGCCGTCGGCGAGTTCGCCGATAGGGTCGCCGGGCTGGGGGCGCTCAGCAGGTCGACCGCAGGGGTCAACTAGCAAGACAAATCGTATACCGTATATATCGGGAGTCAACAGGGGCACGCGGATAGCGGGTGAACTACAGGGATGGCGGTCGTCGGATGAGTGTGGGGGGCCTGTAGCGGTAGCGCAGTTTGCGTAGCCCTTCGTTTTTTTAATAAGATAGTAGAGGACGATGAATCCGGGAAAACCGCTTTTGCGGGTGGAAACGATGAAGGCTGCGGGTGTGAAGGTGAGGGGGGTGGTGCAGGGGGTCGGTTTCAGGCCCTTCGTGTACCGTCTGGCTCGTGAGCTCGATGTGCGCGGCTGGGTGCGCAACACCTCCGGCGATGTAGAGATCGCTGTGGAGGGGAACGTTGGAAGCGTCGATGCCTTCGTTGCCGCGTTACGGTCGAAGGCCCCGCCCCAGGCCCGTGTCGAGGACATCGATGTGCTGCAGTCGACGCCCCGCGGTTATGCCACGTTCGATATACTCGACAGCCTCAGCCGTGAGGGAAGATATCTGCTCGTGTCGCCTGATATCGCTACTTGCGATGACTGCCGCCGCGAGATTTTCGATTCGAGTGATAGACGATATCGCTATCCTTTCACCAACTGCACCAACTGCGGCCCGCGTTTCACCATTATCGAGGATATACCCTACGATCGAGTGAATACCACCATGCGCGAGTTCCGCATGTGTGCCGATTGCCAACGCGAGTATGAAGACCCACTCGACAGGCGCTTTCATGCCCAGCCCAACGCCTGTGCCGATTGCGGCCCGCAGCTTTCGCTCGTCGATTCCGTCGGCGATGTTGTAGCGTGCGACGATTCGGTCGCAGCCTCCGCCGGATTTCTGCGCGAGGGCAAGATACTGGCAATCCGCGGCCTCGGCGGCTTTCAACTGGCCTGCGATGCCACCAACGAAGAGGCGGTGAACACGCTGAGGGAGCGCAAGCGACGTCCGTCCAAGCCGTTCGCGGTTATGGTATCGTTGATGGATGACTTCGAGAAGCACTGTATCGTATCGACCGCGGAACGCGATTTGCTGCTGTCGCCGGAGTCGCCCATCGTGCTGGTGGAATGGAGGAGGAGTGAATCGACCATCGCCCCCGCCGTCGCGCCGCGTCTGAACTATATGGGGGTAATGCTGCCATACACGCCGTTGCACCATCTTCTGATGAACGAGGTCGATGTGCCGCTGGTTATGACAAGTGGAAACATCAGCGAGGAGCCCATCGCTAAGGACAACGACGAGGCGCTGCGCAGGCTCGGCGGGATCGCCGATTACTTCCTGCTGCACAGTCGAGACATTTACGCGCGCTATGACGACAGCGTGTGCATGGTTGAGCGCTCGCCGCAAGTCGTCAGGCGGGCGCGGGGGTATGCCCCCTACCCCATCGCTCTTGGGTTCGATTCGCGTCAGATACTGGCCTGCGGGGCCGGGCTTAAGAATACATTCTGCCTCACGAAGGGTAGGCACGCCTTCGTCAGCCAGCACATCGGCGATATGGAGAACGCCGAGACGCTGGAGCACTTCGAGGGCTCAATCGACCTGTACAAGAAGCTCTTCCGCATCGAACCGGAGGCTATCGCGCACGATATGCACCCGGAGTATTTGGCGACGAAGTACGCTCTCCGCACCGGCGAGGCGTCCGTCTTGAGGCTGGTGCCGGTGCAGCACCACCACGCGCATATCGTCAGCTGCATGGCGGACAATGGCGTCTCAGAGTCAGTGATCGGTGTAGCCCTCGATGGTACCGGCTATGGCGCCGACGGCGCAATCTGGGGGGGCGAGTTCCTCCTCGCCGATTTGAAAGGATTCGAGAGGAGGGGGCATATCGAATACGTGCCGCTGCTCGGTGGGGAGGCGGCGATAAAGAAGCCGTACCGTATGGCGCTGAGCTATGTCTGGACGCTGCTCGGCGAGGACTTCTCGCTCGATGGATTGCCGTTAAGCGACATCGATCCGTCTACGATCGACCTGCTCAAACAGCAGCTCAGGCGCGGGCTGAACTGCCCGCCGACATCGAGCGCGGGACGGCTTTTCGATGCCGTGTCGGCTATCGCGGGCGTGCGCGGCGAGGTGGACTACGAGGCGCAGGCGGTCATCGAGATGGAGATGCTGGCCTCGGATGTTGCGGGCGACATCGGCCGCGAGCGCTATCCCATCGCCATCGCCGAACGGGACGGGTTGCTCGTCGTCGGGCTGCGCGACACGATCGCCGCCGTGGTCGACGATGTCAGGAGCAGGGTGGCCGTCGCCGATATATCATTTAAATTCCATGACACTGCGGCTCATGTAGTGTGCCAGATGTGTAAACTGATATCGGATGATTCCGGAGTGAATCGCGTGGCGCTCAGCGGCGGCGTGTTCCAGAATCGATTGCTTTTAAGGTTGGTTGGCAGAGCGCTGGAGGCGGAGGGATTCGAAGTATTCACCCATCGCGCGGTGCCATGCAACGATGGCGGCGTCTCTTTGGGACAGGCGGTGGTTGCAAACTTCGCTCTTTCAAGCTAGCATAATAGGTAGGTATAGCAGAACAAAATCGATGATATAAGGTTATGTAAATATGTGTCTTGCGGTTCCTCTATTGATAAAGTCAATCGACGGCAAGGACGCCGAGGCTGAGATCGGCGGCGTCTCGCGGCGCGTTAGTCTGTGGCTCACGCCTGAAGCTAAGGTCGGGGACTATGTTCTGGTGCATACCGGATATGCGATAAATGTGCTGGACCAAGAGGAAGCGGAGGAAACGCTGGGGCTTCTCAGGGAGATCGCTGCGCTGGATGGGGTTTAAGGTATTTGCAGTCTGCAAGAATTTATAGACCTCATCATCAGGTTGTTTTGGGTGGAGGGTTATGAGTATATATCAAGTCGGAAATACTTTTGAATACAATGGTACTTTATGGGAGATGTTGCGAAAACAAGGTAGGGTTGAGCTATGGAAGAGTCTCGATAGTGGTTGGTATCAGGTGCTGTTATATAGAACTGCAAATGTGAAAGAAGACTTTTTAATGTGGAAAAGAATGAAATCAGAAGACAGGGCTCATGTAGTTTTTGATGCTGTTGTTGGAATATTAAGAAGTTAAAGTTGTGAATCAGGGTTTAAGTAGTGAAGTTCATCGATGAGTTCCGCCGCTCGGACCTTGCCGCGGGCCTGGTTTCGAGGATAGAGCAGCGTTCCAAGACGCCGGTGCGATTCATGGAGTTCTGCGGCGGGCACACTGTGTCCATATTCA
>JAYEHL010000081.1:0-3314 GCA_034659515.1 Chloroflexota bacterium
TACGTAGCACCGGTTTAAGGGGCTCGGTCAGATCATTCTCCAGCACCTGCTTCGCGGCGATGGCCACCCTGCCAAGTTCCGGGCCGCGCCCTGTTTCTACTACCACCCAATCATCTATCTCCACTTCCAGTCCCGTAGGGTCGAAAAAATATATCTTGCCGGCACGTTTGAATCGGACGCCAATTACTTCAATCATATTATCAGGGAACTAACCTCCTCCCTTTTAGGCATGCTGAGCATTAGTACATCGAAGATCAGGCGTGGATTGGCATTCCACTCCAGCTCTGTTATGGATCTCATAAGTTTGTCGATGAAGCCCTTTATTCCCTTCATGTCGTAATGCATCGCTTCGCTCTCCAACGCGGTTTTCCGATCTATATTTGTGACTATATCTTGGCACTGCCCTTTTATCAAGAGAAGATCGCGCCACCAGCTGATCCATATTGACATTATACCCCATAACTCAGAGCGGTTTTTGCTGAACAGGTTGGCCAGTTGCGTCGAGTACTCCAAGCGTTCCACACGGCCTGCGCTCGCGATTCTCGGTATGGCTTCGAGTTGCGTCGCCCGATCGTTCAAGACAGCGTCGTTGCGCGCTGCCTCCACAGCCCAGCCGAGTCGCCCGGAGGAAAGCCTCGCCAGCATGTGTGCTTTTTCAGGATCGATGCCGAAACGCTCGATGAGTGCGCGTTCTACCGTGGATATCGACAGGGGATCCAGTTTCAGCTTTCGACACCTGGAGAGTATCGTTGGCAGCACCGCCCGTTCGTTTACAGCGAGCAGTATTATATGTACGAGCGGCGGCGGCTCCTCCAGCGTTTTCAGAAGGCAGTTGGCCGCTTCCTGAGAGAGGCGCTCGGCTTCATCGATAATGAATACCCTGCTCTTGCCCTCGAACGATTTGAGCGCGGCGCAGCGCTCCATATCCCGTATCTGATCTATGGATATCTCGGTTTTGCTGTTGATCCCTATGATCTGAACGTCGGGGTGTTTACCCTCCGCTATGCGACGGCAGGTGCCGCAGGTGCCGCAGGGACTGTCGTCGCTTTCGCAGTTCAGCGCCTGGACAAGATTGATCGACAGCGTCATCTTGCCCACCTGTTGGGGGCCGACGAACAGTTGTGCATGAGGCAATCTGCCGTTCTTGATGCTGTTGTCCAGCAGTTCAATGGTTGCTTTGTGTGTTATTACTTGCCACATAGATTGTCTTAATCCAGTTTTTCGGTTTTTCGATTATACCGTATCGCAACTTGTCAGGTCTTCGTAGGTTTCGCGGCGGCGGATGAGGCGCGCGTTGCCGTCTTTGACCAGCACGATGGCGGGTTTCAACGCTGCGTTATAGTTCGAGGCCATCGAGAGGCAGTATGCGCCGCAGCATGGCACTGCGATGAGATCTCCGGGCTCCACTTTAGGCAGGTCGATATCTTTTATCAAGATGTCGCCGGATTCGCAGTACTTGCCGGCAATCGTGATACGCTCGAATTCTACGGCAGGATGCTTTTCGGCCTTGTTGGCCACCATCGCCTCGTATTTAGCATCGTACAGGCTGGGGCGGATGTTGTCGCTCATGCCGCCGTCCACGGAGACGTATTTTCTTACGCCTTCGATATCCTTGATAGCCCCCACGGTGTACAGCGCGACTCCCGCCTGACCGATGATCGATCTGCCGGGTTCGACTATTAACTTCGGCAGCTCGAAGCCGAGGGATGCGCACCTCTCCGTCACGGTGACCGTTATCGTATCGGCGAAGTCGCCGACGGTCGGCGGCACGGACTCGCTCGAATATGCGATGCCCAGGCCGCCGCCAGTGCTGAGTTCCTGCAGGTTGAAGTTATACTTGGCTCTCATGACATCGGCGAAGTCCATTACCGCGTTTATCGCCTGGATGTATGGCGTCAGGTCGAATATCTGGGAGCCGATGTGGAAGTGGAGCCCGACCGGATTGAGAGAGCTGCATGACATCGCTGCGGCTATCGCCTCCTCCGCCTGCGTCATCGGGAAGCCGAACTTGCTGTCGACATTGCCTGTGGTCAGATGCGCGTGTGTATGCGGGTCTATGCCCGGCGAGATGCGCAGCAGGATTTCCTGTTGTACATCGGCCTCGCCGGCGATTCGGTCGAGCAGCGATATCTCATAGAAATTATCGACGATGATGCGCCCGATGCCGCACTCGATAGCCAGATCCAGATCCTGGCGCGATTTGTTGTTCCCGTTGAAGTGCACGCGCTCCATGGGAAAACCCGCCGCTCTGGCGATGGCGAGCTCTCCGCCGGATACTACATCGAGGCTGAGCCCCTCCTGATCGAATATCTGTGCCAGCGCTCTATTGAGATAGGCCTTGCAGGCGTAGCTTATCACGCTATCGGGGTATCGTTTTTCGAATGCCTCGCGGTACTCGGCGCATTTGCTGCGCAGCGTCGTTTCGTCGAATATGTACAGCGGCGTGCCGAACCCCGCGGCCAGCTCTGTCGTATCGCAACCCCCGATCGTAATATGGCCGTTGCTGATTTTAGTTGTTAATGGAAACAGTTTGAGCATTTGTGTCACCTTGGTTCAATTTAGGCGATCGCTTTGAAACTGGCCTTCTGTCTGTCCCCTTCCGATGTAGCCTTGCCTTCCCTCTCTAGCTTCAATAGATGGGAGTAGACCTGACCCTGGGATACTGCATACAGGAAGCCGGTAAGATCGGGATATATGTCCGCCGCTATCTCCTTGACCGTACTTTTCCCTTTGCGCAGCAACTCCAGTACCTGCTCCTCCCGCTCCAATCGATGGCGGATTAGTTCTTCTATCCTCTGACGCGGCTCCCTTATCGGAGGGCCGTGCGCCGGCAGCATCAGGTCGACGTCGTATTTGAGGAGCTTCTTCAGCGATTCGATGTATTGCGCCATGTCACCCCATGGCGGCTGCAGAGCGGTGGTTGTTTTGGCCAGTACGCAATCGCCGGAGAACATTATTCTATCTTTTCTGATGTAGAGGCACATATGCCCGGGGTTATGTCCGGGTGTATGTACCACCTCGAGGTCTATCCCCCCAAGCGAAATGATATCGCCGTCATTAACGACATTGTCTATCGGAAGGTCCGACACTTCGGCGGAGTGAAGTGTCAACTTGGCCGCAGTCTTCTTCAGCAGCCTGGGGGCTCCGCTGATGTGGTCGGGATGTGCATGGGTTATTATTAGGTAGTCTATGCCAACGCCGACTGTGTCCCTGGCATAATTTACGTAGCTATCGGCTACTTCCTCGTCACCGTACGCAGAATCGATAAGCGCCCCCTGCCTGGCTGCTACAAGATAGACACGGGGCGCGGCGTT
>JAYEHL010000082.1:0-3287 GCA_034659515.1 Chloroflexota bacterium
GAATCATAATTAATAAGGAGTTCGATATTCATTAGTGATCTGTACTTAAATGGCAGGCTTCGTGACATGCTTATCGGGTGCAAGGTTAGCAACGCCGTCGGCACACTATCAGTGAATCTTGATGGCTCCGGCTGTGCATTTGCGCTCGCAGCCGCCAAGCCTGTCACACTCGGTGCGTGCGCGACCCTGCAATCGATGGAATGGAATGACATGAGTCACAAAAAAAGCGAATTCACTGCTATTGGGTGGATAGCAGCGGTGGGGGCACAGCGACTCGTTTGTATGCGGTTGTCGCGTTGCGGTTACGGGGCCTAAACGGGATCGTACCGGTGGATGAATTCCTCAGCCTTCTCCACCAGGTAGCGGTTGCCTACGATGAGCGGTGTGCGTTGGTGGAGCGATTCGGGCTGGATGTCGAGTATGTTCTGCCTGCCGTCGGACCCACGACCGCCGGCGTGCTCGGCGATGTAGGCCAGCGGGATTGCCTCGTACATCAGCCGCAGCTTGCCCTTCGGCTTGCCGCCGTCCTTGGAAAGGGCCGGATAATAGAATACGCCGCCTTCCAGCAGGTTGCGGTGAAAGTCTGCCACCAGCGACCCGATATAACGGGCGGAGAGCGCCTTGACCGGCTGTTCCTGGTCGAGTCCCTGGAGCCATTTGGTATAGCGCTGCAAGCCCTCGCTCCAGTATGCTTCGTAACCCTGGTTTGTGCTGAAGTAAGCGGCCTTTTCCGGGAAGCGAATGGCAGGATGCGAGAGCAGGAACTCGCCCACGCTCGGGTCGAGCGTGAAGCCGTGGACGCCGTTGCCGGTGGAATAGACCATCATGGTGCTGGGGCCGTAGATGATATAGCCTGCCGCTTCCAGTTTGTGGCCCTTTTGCAATATGTCCTCCAGCGTGCCGGGGCCGTCTTGCGTCATGCGGCGGTAGATGCCGAAGATGGTGCCGATGCTTACATTTACGTTGACGTTGGATGAGCCGTCAAGAGGATCGAAGACCAGGACGTACTTGCCCAGATCGAATTCCTGCGGGACAGGGATGATGTCCTCCTCCTCCTCCGAAGCCATGACTGCCAGTTGCCCGCTGCAGCTGCTCATCCGGATCATGGCGTTATTGGCAAATACATCCATCTCCATCTGCACTTCGCCCTGGATGTTAATGTCCCCTTTCAGGCCCAGGGTTCGGGCCAGACCGGCTTGCGTGATCTCCCGTGCGATTATCTTGGCCGCCAGCGCTACATCGTACATCAGGCCGGAAAACTCGCCGGTAGCGCCGGGATGCTCGCGTTGCTGATCGGTGATGTGTCGCTCAATCGTTATTATGGACTTCATATCTATTTACCTCCATTATGCAGTCTGATTCCATAAGGGTAAGGAACCTGAAGCACCGCGATCTGAAGGTTCAGCAGAACCGAATAATGCGCAACATTTTAAATTGAAGCCCTTACTGCCCCTCTGGCTTGTGTCGCCGGGTATAATTCTCAGCGTTTCGCCATCGTGCTTTATGCGGCCACAAAATCTTCGCAGGTCGCACTGTCTGGGAAAGGGCTTCGTCGCCAAACGTTCTTACTATCAAGGCGCGGCGATTCTAGTGAATCGTAAATTGAGGCCTGTGATTTGTCAAGCTCGCGGAGTATTTAATCGATAAATGTCGGCGTTCGGCACGGCGGGTGGAGCTAACGCCCCGTTAGCAGCGAGCGTATCGTACTAATCGGTCTTAGAGTCATTAATGCCGTGGGCAGATTTCAGTTAATCTTTATCGCTCCCGCCGTGCACTTGCGCTCGCAGCCGGCGAGACGGTCGCACTTGCTCTCGTCCGTGCCCCGGCAGACGTTGTCCGCCTCGTCGATGTATAAAATCCCCCTGGGGCACATGTTGACGCAGGTGCCGCAAGCGGTGCAGAGGTTCTCGTCTATGACTACTGTCCTGTTCATTGCATCAGCTCCTTAATATGAGCCAATGATAGCGATGCAACGTGTGTTGCGGAATGACTAAAGTCACAAAGTGGGGGATGATTCGCGTTGTGAGGCAAAGAGGTCAATAGTGAAAATATATGATAACGGTGATCTACACTATATTTTGGGAGGTTCGCTAACTGAGAAGGGCACGTTAACCATTTCTACCCCTTCTACAGTCAGGCGTATCGAGTGAGTGCCGTAGCTCTTTAGATCGATATTACCGAACTCCATAACGATACGGCCTATAGATTCGGGCTTCCCTTCAGTCTTTGAAATAGCCACCTGTCCATGCATGACGGGGATGATATCATTGCCATCTTGGTCAATGATGTGGACTTCAATTTTCTTTTGTCCTGCCTCGACAACGCTAGTGCGTAACTGTACCACGAGGCAAAAGTGACGATGTTTGAAAGGGACTTTAGGAGCATATATTGTATCAAAACCAATTCCAAGAGCATTTAATTTGCCTGAAGCCTCAGCATAGTCACAGATAAACGCATAATCAACTCTCATGCGGTAATAACCTCCCTCGTGTCCTCCATCTCAGTTTTGATGGGAGAATCAAACCAGATATCCCACATATCAAAAATTGCTATTGATTCTCCACTATCAATAATGTTGATTTCATCGCCCTCAGGTTCTGCTATTATCAATGTGCTATGCATGGAGCCAGATACTGTAGGTAGATGCTGGTCAAGAAAATACACTTGAATCCCATGTGATGCAATAGCACTAGCCACTTCTTCAGAATTGGGAAGACCACTTCCGTTGATTCCTTCTGAAACATTAAGTAGCTCTATTCCTATTGGCAAATTGTCTGCACTGTAGTCGATACGCCGCCAATCATCTAGATCACGGCCATATGCATATGGCTTATTTAACAGATAAACATACATAGCATCTGCCTGAATATCACGATCAATTCTCATTAGGACTTCTCCTTAGATGGTAAGTCAGCAACTGTAATGATGACTATCGGGTCACTTTTATCTGCTGCAGTAACGACCTTTATTTCTTTTCCTCCTGGAATGGAAGCTCTATAAATAGCATTACCTTTTGGATCTTTATAGTGTATCTCACATCGATCAAGGCAATATTTCACCTCATCTTCTGTGATTCCCCTCTGTTTCATCCTAGCCTTGGCATGGTCTGTATACACCAACCTTGGTTTTTGCATTTAATGATGTCTATCCCATTCACAATGATTTCAAAATCAAGGAGTAGCGATAGTGCGGATACTAGAGTACTAACCAATAATCAGTTTGTCAAGTTTCTATCGCCCCATCAGCAAACTCTTAATCGTACTAATCGGTCTTAGAGTCATCAACGC